>JAFGGQ010000056.1 GCA_016930435.1 bacterium | reverse complement strand
GTTCAAACAAGGATTCGCAGGATGATTCCAGCTTCTTCGATAACAGCACGCATTCAATCTCCTTTTCCCCTTACCTTTACTTCGGTCTGTTCAAACTTTATCATAGTCTTTCTGCTTCCTACAGCCATACCCAGCAGCAGGAAAAAAACCCTTTGAATCCTTATGTTAATAAAACGAACAGTGCCAGCAGCAATCTTTCAAGCCAGATCAGCAGTGGGTTTTCTACGAATCTCGGAGTTTCCTGGATTTCCACTCACAGTGACGGCACCAGGGTGGAGTATATGACCTATTCTGCCGGCGCAAATTTTGACCTTTTCAATGGGGTACTCCCAGTCTATTCCAACCTCTCTTACAGCCCTGGTACCGCCGGGAATCTCTTCGATGCCTATGTCAGCCCTTCCCTGACCATAACAAGTAAAGATGTGATCGATTTCGATTTTAATTATTCAAATTTTTCAACTGCCAATGACGATAGCACCGATTACAATGAATTTACCTTCAAGGTAAGTTATTCCAGATATTTTTAGGTCGGATAAATTTATTTGTTTACATAGAGTTAATTTGATTTAAATTAGTAATCAACAAGGGAGAGAAATAACTTAGGAATAACCTGGTTTGATTTGTATGGCCTTATTGTGAGTAAGGTCATTACTGTAACTTTTGTTTATGCGCAGTATTCTATTTTTCATTCAGGACCGGGAATTCCTTATAAGATATTTCAACAAATATAAACGGAGGTCAAGTTGAGTAATTTCAAATATTTTTTAATTGTATTTTCAATGCTGTTTTTAACACAGTCATTTTTATCGGCAGACTGTGAATCTGATTGGGAGGATCGGCCATATCCTCTTGACCATGGTTGGGCTTTCACGAACTGGGCTACGGTAACCCCCTTAAGCCAGGATGATCTGGAAAGGGTATATATCGATATTAATGAAGGAAGCCCCTTTGGAGGAGCGCTATATACGCTATACACTTCCCTGGTAACGGGGATGGCTAACTGCTCCGGTATGAGCCTACTGAGTGTTATCATACGCAAAGAGCAGGGGCATATGGGATTCTGCAACCCCATTCACTTTTATGATGGGAATGTCAGTCATACCGGAACCTCGGATCCTGCTGATCTCATGTGTTCACTGATCGACTGCGCGCCGGAAGATACAATGCTGGCCAAGGTGATCAAGATGATGCAGGCCAAGTTGCTCACCTATGAATTTCTGGATTTTTTAGCGGAGATAATTCTGGATATCAAGGAGGTTGAGGACCCTGAATATGCTTATGAACAAGCCCAGTATTATCTATCCGAAGGGGACCTGCCCCTGCTGATAATGGTCAGCGATAACTTTGAAGCTCATACAATTGTGCCTTATTGCTGTCAGGAGGTGGGTGGCAAGAAGCGGATGTATGTATATGATCCGAACAGGCCTTATATTGATAATAAAACTGCAACTTCAAGTACAATTAATTATGACAACATCAGGGCTTTTTATGATTCCAGTTTGAACTATGTTGAGGTAGAGAAGGTTTCCGGGACCTACTACTGGAATTTCCAATTCGGGGATACTACTGTTTGGCCGGGTAATTCCTGGTACAGCATGCTTTGTCCCATTATTACCGTACCATATTCGCTATGGAAGACCGCTTACAATAGTCCTTTTATGTTTGCTGCGGAAGTAGCCACCAGCTTAACCGGTGTAGCCGATATGCTTTTCCCGGGTCTGGGAGCGAGCATAGATATCTTTTGCGCTTTGGCAATGGCGGGTGCAAGTGCTACCCAGATAACAGATCAGGAGGGAAGACGTTTTTTTACTTCGGATAACAATTTCCATCACTACTCCGATCTGGAGAGGGATTCCACCAAAACCATACCGAACATGTTCTTTTTTCCGATGGCCTTTGGGAACGGGCCAAATCAGCCCCAGATGTTTATAGTGAGGGGTGCCGGTGCGAATTTGAATGTGGGATTGTATTCCCAATCCGGAAATTATGATTTTCAGGTAGCCAGTCCCCTTACCAATTTCACCTTGAAAGGCAGCGGTGGCAAAGGTGGTAAGGACCGTATTGAACTCGGGGCGATCTCTACCGGTATGCAGACCTTTAAGATACAGCCAGAGTCCGGCCAGAAAGCCTACAAGGTAACTCTGGAGATACTTGACCGGAAAGAGAAATCCCGTAAAACTTTCGAGATAACCAATCTAAATATCTCAGCCGGTTCCCCGGTTACCATGGCTTTCACCCGGGGAGATGAAAAGGGAGCGGAGGGAATGCTAATCCGCAGTGATGTTCAAAAATTGCAGTATGATCTTACAATAACCAAGACTGAAATGGGAAAGAAGCCTGTCAGCATCAAGCAAAACGCCATACAGGTGGATCCCGGGACATGGTCGAAACAGGCTCCAAAAGAATGGAAGAATCTTAAGGACAGCAATATAAAGATCGATGATTATAAGGGCAGTATCAGGATCGATGATCATGACGATTCTAATAAATAAGGGATAAGTTCGTTATTATATTGGGAATGATGCGTATTAAAACTACCGATAAAATTAAGGGGGCAGCATGAAATATAGATTTATATTGTTTTTTCTGGTTATTCCGATATTACTGGGTAATCTCTGGGGTCAGTCCCCGGATTGGAACCTGAACGTTTATGTGGAGAGATTCCCCTCGCCTTATTATTCTGATTGGGAAACCGATGTTCGGATAGGTATGGTGACGGTAAACTATTCGGGCAGGGGACCTGCGACCACCAGATTGTTTGCGGATATGGTTCATGAGCGTCATGGCACGGTCGGTTCCGGGGAGACCTACACCCTGAATTTCGAGAGGGCCGGAACGGTGGTTCTGAATAATACCGAGTTCATCGACTGGGATCGGCTTAAGTACCGCAAAGACCTGGAGCAGCGTACCGTCCGTTCGGGATTATTACCTGAGGGGAGGTACACAGCGTGTTTTGAGCTCCGGGCGGAAGATGGTATTACTGTACTGGCAAGGCATTGTGCTAATTTTATAATCGTGATTCCGGACCCCCCTCAGTTGGTATATCCCGTCAATGATTCCCGTATTCCCGGCACAGGTATCCGTTTTCAATGGTCCAACTCATCGGTACCATTGGGTTATCCTATCACTTATGAAGTAAAGCTTTGGGAGTACGTAGAAAGCCGCAATATTTATGATATTGCAAATAATGTACGGCCAATGTTCACCAGGGAAGTGGCCAACATGAACGAGTTGATGTATCCATTAAACGCTCCTATTTTGGAAAAGGGCAAGATTTATCTGTGGATGGTGGAAATCGTATCCCGGGGAAGGAGGATATTCAGGGATATAGAACGGCGCAGCAGTATAGGCGTATTTGAGATAGAAGACTTGTATCATGGTCTCGCTATCGATCTGCCGGACACCTTGATCATTGGGGAATTCGTACTGATCGTGACCAACTACGCTGCGGGTTCCACGCTGGAGGATATGTCGGGCACTGCCGTTTGGCTGGGTTGCCCGGCAAGCGGTCTGTTCACCTTTATCCCCATATATACCATTGAGATGCTGGAGCTGACGCCCCTGCTCCCCGGGGGAGAAGAGGATGAAGGAGGGGAAGGTTCGTCCGATATCGCTATACTCCATAGCGAATTATTTACCCCATTGATCCAAACGGGAAACATACCTTCGCTCTCATTCAATCAATTTCAATCGATGGTTGAACTGGATACCAGTATAATCGGAGGGTTGATTCCTGTCGATCCCTCCACACCCGAAGGCATCGAGGTGAATTTCAGCAACCTTGAAGCGGAGATTATCCGGGACGAAGTCGGGAATATTATTTCCGGAGACATTTTAGAGGATTTTGATCCCCCGGTACCCGAAGAGGTCAAGGATTTTGATATCGAGATTCATCAGTTATTCCTGACACCCGATTCAGCGCATGCTGTAGTATCCGTTTATTTACCCTGTCTCTATGATTCGAACAGTTGTGAACAGGCTAATGTGGGACCTTTTAAGACCTCCTTTGATCCGAACTGCAATATTTACCATGTATTTCATTATCCCGTTGACACTATGGGTCAAGGCCCCTATCGGATCGACGACCTTGGGGTTTATTTCAGTCTGCAGGATAGCTTAATTATTGACCTTAGTGAATTGAGGTCACCTGCGGGTTTTCCCAATGATACGGCTATCATTTTTTTCCCCCGGGGGAAAACAGTGGCTTCGAAAGACAGCATTGTTTCCAATACCGGGTTTCTCAAGGGAGAATATACCTTTACTGATGGTTATTTAACCGAACTTGGTCTTAATACCGTATTTTCACTCCGGGACACCCTGAGGTTCGAAACCATTTCCCCCGCCAGCTTTATGCTCACCCTGTTTCCCCATTCAAGCGGCGTTGGAGAATTTGAGATCAGGGACTGCCGGTATGTTCAGGGTAAATTCAAGGCTGAAATCAAGCTTCCCCATTATGTATTCGATCCGGCAGGTAAGCCAGCCACCGGTAAGATCGCCTTACTGGAAGTGGATTCCACTTTGAGTATGAGCGGTAAGGTGGAACTGAACACGGAGATGAGATGGGGTGGATTTGGATTGAAAACCCGGGAACCACATAACCAGATATTTCGGATCACAGCAGCTCCGGACAGTTTCTACAACCCCGTTCATGGGGATAGCCTTTACCTGGATACTACCATAGTTAAGCATAAGCTTACCGGCCTGTCCTTTTATTTAATTTCCGGGGGTGGTTCCCCGGCGGACAGCTTTTTCGTCTATACCCCGGATGCCAGGGAGTATTTCCGCTTTGGGGAAGTATATGATGTAGTAGGCTGGCTGAATGTAGGGATGAGGGGGGTAAGCGGTAAACTGCTTCGTGGAGGACGTTTTCAGGGATTCGATGCCGAACTGGGAATCAGGGACAGCAGTTGCTATCTGGCTGACTCGACTTTCCATACCAGGATCGGGGTCTTTATTGATTCTCTGGGAAATAATGAGTATCAAACCGTCCAGAAGGATATCAAGTTCATGTTCGCCGGGAATGCCGCCTTTGATTCCGATATCGGCGGAGAGGTTGATATCCCTGTTCCCTGCGATTTCCAAGCCCCTTTTGAGGATATGAACGTTACATCCACCGGGAACCTGGTAGGTGGAAATGCTACTTTTGAGGCGGAAACTCTTTTGTACTGGGGTGTTGAAATGGCTTCTGAATGGGGAGTGATGAGTGTTAAAACCGGTCAGATAGTTTTTACCAATGCCGCCATTGCGGAATCCGTGCATTATTCTCAGGGATTCAAGATAGTGTGGGGAGAGATGTTCCCCGATGGTGATCTGGGGGAATTTATCTTCAGTCAAAATACCGCCGGACAAAAATTCGATGGCTTCCCTGTTCTGATTGACTCCTGTGGTCTTTCACCCTTCCCCAGTTCCCTGAAGGGGCAAAAGGTCAGTGACTGGCCAGATAAGCAGGGCTGTCTGAACGTGGAAGCCAATATACACTTTAATTTCTTTGGGGATATCGATACTTTTATAAACATATATGATTACAAATACGCCAATCATGCGAATTATCCATACTATAACCGTGTTGTGCAGATAGACCCCCATTATTTCAGTTTGCCATTCAGGGATTGGGGTAGTTACGCCGGGAACTCAACTGCTGACCTTGATTTTGATTCAATGGCCTATGATTCGGTTATGCAAAGGGGTTTCATTGGAACAGGTATTGTGGACTACAAGGAATTTGATGATTCCCCTCTTTATTCCCAGATCGTAGCCAAGCCTGAGGGGATCAAGATTTGTATGATTGATAATGAACAGCATGATCTATCACTGGGTCCATTGGGGAGTATGGGGCGTGTAGCGGAGGTCTGGGGCTGTATTTATATTCAAGGCGATACCCTTTCCCGGATCGTTGTAGGTGGAAGATTGGGAACCAGTGATGGGATAATAGGTGCAAGCGCTACCTCACAGGTTATGGTCAAGATAGTGGTTACTCCCACCATCTCTGAGTTTTATCTGGAAGGGGATGTTCATATCTGGGTGCTCAATGGCCGGGCTTCACTGCATGGCGGTGCCCGTGTGCAGCTCTCCTATGACCGTGTGAATTATGAAACAGATGGATTCATTGAAGGCTATTTTAAGGTCAAAGAGGGAACCAGTATTACCTCTACGAACGTTATTGCTGAAGTGGAGGGTCAGATTAACTGGCATACCGGTGAACATGTTTTCTTTCAGGCTATGGCCAAGATTTACGTAAGCGGTCTGGCTGCCGTATCAGGAGGCTTTTTTGTGGGGGTGAACGTTCCGATCAGTAAAGCCTGGGTACTAAACGAGGGTGGATCGCATGGAAAATTCAGCCTGGATACCGAAGCCCTCGAACAAACCGGTGGAACAAGAATGTCTGGCATGTACGCCTTCTGCAGCTACTCCAAGGAATATGACTTTGGTATAGTAGCCGCCAGTTACGAACTGTTCGGAGGGGCCGGGTTGGCTTTTATCAGCGACGAAGAAGGCTCGGTAACCGGGGTCTCCATTATCGGAAATTTTGGTGTATATGTGTACGGGGAGATTTTCTGGGGATTCGTTTCCGCTTCAGCATGGGCCAACCTGCAGATCATTCTTCCTTATCCATTCTACTTTAAGGGTACGGTGGGATTGAAGGGTTGCGTGTTGTTCGTCTGTAAATCCATCGAATTAGATATAATCATCGATCATGATGGAATAGATGTTGACTGGTAGAAATTCAGGAATTTGAGATATAAGGAGGATCATATATGAGAACTAAAATTATAACCGGTTTAATCTTAATAACCATCATTATAGGGGGGTACAGTTCCGCTTCCGGTTTCGAACTAAGGGCGATTAGCGGGGATTATGATGCAGGGGATCAATTTATTCTGCTGTACTGGCCGGATACCTCCGGTATAACACAGTTCGACCTTTATCGTCGAACAGAAGGCAACAGCTATAGCTCTACACCCATCAATAGCGGTCCCATAAAGGTCTGGACCGACTGTGGACGGATAGACAGTTTAATTCCACCGGGTTCCGAGGAGTACCTTCAGCTTCAGAATGCGCTCTATTCTGCAGCTACGATAGAGGGTGGTGGCTCAGCTACTTTGGGAAGCCTCCTGGAATATGGAATATTTTTAGATTACAGCAGATTAGCTATCACGCCGGCGAGCCCTTCGCCAATATCTCCAGCCAGTCCAATGCTGCCGGCGAGCCCGATGTTCCCATCTACTCCGGCTACGCCAGCTACACCGTCTATACCCTCATTTTCCCCTATTACACCTATGACTGAAATTCTATATCCCGGATTTCCAATGGAATCACTATTCCGTTTTGAGCCCTGTAGCTTGACTAATGTTGAAGAGGGTTCAGAGGCGGATACTGCTATCCAGTATCTTAAAATGATGTACTGGAAGATTGCGGTGATCATGGGAAATGCTTATGCGGACAGCAGTACTAACAAAGGGACTACTTATTATTACAAATTAACCCCCCGCGGAAATGCATCAAGTATTTTAGATACAGTAGTTATTACTGCTGACGACGTGGATCTTCCCCCGGCTCCCTCCGGGGTTACAGCTATACCCGGCGACAGGCAATTTCTGATCACCTGGAACCGGCCTGATACATCACTTTGGATCATCGGTTACCACATATACAGGCGTGAAGGAAGTACATCATATCGTATCAACAACGCCCTGGAGGTATCAGATGTATTCAAGATCGATACAACCACAATAGGGGATAGCGCAATTTACAGCGTGAATTATTCTTTATGCGTTGTTCCCGGAAGTTCGCCTGCGCAATTCGTAGCCTGTGAAAGCTGTAAAAAGAGTTTCCTGGACTATCTTCGGTGGGATGTTAACGGAGAACCAACTTTCCATACGGTTATCGGAGACACCATTTATGGACCTTTATTAGGAAAAAATTACCGGTTCCGCCTGACTATGGTCGATTATTTGGGGCGTGAGGGTTCCTTTTCATCCTATACCCCCAATGAATCCTGTTATGACTCTACCGCTCCGGGTGCTCCTCCTACCGTGGATGTCTTTCCGTACAAGGACTCACTGGTTATCGAATGGAAGGGTGTCGATTACGATATAATGGCACATATCGATACCATTGCCGGTTACCAGGTTTACCGCTATGATTCACTGGGGGATACTACCGGGGGAACAGCTATCGGGTCGTTAGTGCCCGATGACACCAGCCTTGTAGTTGAAAAATATCGCATTGCGGATAAGGATCTGGCTACTCTCCGGCAAAATTACGGGGAACGAATATTTTACTACCGGGTCAAAGCCAAGGATGTACATAATAATTGGAGTACCAGTTCCGCCGCTGGTCAAGGCTATCTTGAGGATTGGATTCCACCGGCGCCCCCTAC
>JAFGGQ010000005.1 GCA_016930435.1 bacterium | reverse complement strand
TGGTTCCTATACCAACAGAATCGGTATTAAAAAAGGTGAATAAATAATTTCCGTTTCGAGCCCAGTCGCTATCGGCTATGGCTCCGCCGGCAGGCCAGTTGGGCGCCCAGATGGGTCCGCTGAAGAATATGGTGTCGCCTATCAACGGGTCAATCCAATCAGCGAATATCTGGTGGCTGTAGAGCGTATCGGTGCGGATCCTTCCGGGAACGAAAATGGGCGCTGAAAAATTCACCACAGAGATCCCGGAACCAGGAACCGGATCGATCATATTAGCGTATATTTGGTGTGTCTGAATATATTCAGGAACCTTTATGGGGGCACTAAAATTAACGTAGGGCGAATCAAGAGGGTCAATCCAGTTAACGAAAAGCTGGTTGATTGAAATTGTGTCTGGAAGATATAAAACTGAATCGGCAAATAGGGCGCTGAAAGCAGTGTCGGCATAAGCAGCGCTATCAGCATATTTCGCCCGGAAAGCATAGGCTTGAGTATAGAGTTCCTGGCGGGGAGACAAGGTATCTGAATCCACAATAATTTCCAGATAGTATAAGGAATCGAAAGGTAAAAGTATTGGATTGGTTTTTCCAAGTATTACATCGAATAATCCTTTGAATATAACTATATCAGCCTGATTTTCGGTCCATAAAAGAGTTCCTCCAACAGAGTCAGAATAAAGGGAAAAGGTTATGGGAAGGGTATCTGTGATACCTACTCCCAGGGTATCGGTAACTTTGCCCTGGTAGAACATCTGATTGGGGATGGCTTCGGCTGAAAAGCAAAATACAATAAGCATTAGACAAAACAAACCGACCTTTTTCATGATGATCTCCTGGTATTGGTTTGGAAAATACGACCAGATTTAAATATTTATTGCAATAATTGAATATATATATATAATTTGAAATTATAGCAAGAAAATAATGCAGAACTTTTATAATAATTATCTGATCAATAAAAATGCCTCCATTCGATCAGCGTGCTGTTTATCCCTTCGGTAGGATTCCAGAAAAGGTTCTGTGTAAGTATCGAGTGGAATAATAATGATATGTTCAGGGGCAATACCTCCTGCTATTAGCAGTGATAGAGCGTACTTCTTTATATCAAGCCTGTATTGGAGACCGTCAATATTTTGTGAGAGGTGGGATGGGAATTGTTCAGCGATCTGGCGATTTACATGATAGTTTTCCGAGTTAATCCCCGGTCCGATAAGACAATAAATATCCTTCGGGCTTGAATTCCATAGATGCGTTAGTTTTTTTAGGCAGGTTTGAACGATTCCCTTTCTCAATCCTTCTCTTCCCGCGTGGATAAGAGATATCACTCTATTTCGGGGATCAACTAAATATATGGGTAAACAATCCGCCACTTTTATCCGCAATGTTAATCCTGCTAAATTAGTAATTAAACCATCACCTGCAATTTGCTGTTGGGGATTACAAAATTTTGATGCTTCCTCCCAATTTGAAATGGACCATATCTGATTGCCATGTTCCTGCTTAAGGCTTGCTACCTGAGATAGATCAGGAAAAGAGGTAAGTACGCAGAATTCCCAAAGAAAATGGGGGGGAGGGGGAATGTCCTTAATTTTAAAGTGGTTTTGTATAAACCCGAATTGGTTCAGAAATTTAAAGCTTAAGCAGGATGACATAGATTGTAATAAACCTGGTAATTTTTTTCAGCGGTATTTTTTGCGCTATGAGCGTTTGTAATTTGGAAGCCTTCTTCACCCATCTGCCGGGCTTTTTCCGGATTACTGAGCAGATTTAGAATGGCATTTGCCAGGGCAGCCGGATCATAAGGGGGGATAAGCAATCCGTTAACGGAATGCCTTACTATTTCAGGAATTCCGCCCACACGGGTAGCAACAATTGGTAATTTCATTCTCATTGCTTCAAGCAGTGATGTTCCCAATCCCTCGAGATAGGATGATAGAACAAATATTTTCGATGCCTTCAACAATTCGGGGATATCCTTTCTGAAACCGGTTAATATCACCTTTTTGGTCAAACCCGTTCTTATGATCTGGTCTTTTAATTTGGAGTATAAGGGACCATCTCCCACGATAAGGAATTTAACTCTGGGGTTTGCCCGGGTAACCAGGGAGGCGGCTTCAATCAGAATATTCTGGGCTTTGTGAGGGGCAAGTGAAGCTACGTTTATGACCAGAATATCCTCTCTGGAGATTGGGAGATCGGTATAAAGGTAATCCCCCGGACCAACCTCATCGAATGATTCAAAGTGGATTCCGCTGCGAATGGTCACTATTTTTCGTGGGTTTATTCCATTCTCCAGCAATACTTCCCTGATTCCTTCGGAAATTGCGATGATAACATCGGATCCAATATGATATTTGAAGAAGCTGGGGGGATTTTTATGTGTATGGAAATCAACCCTCCGGGAAGTAACATGTTTGAGAGATGGCATGAACATTTTGAGGAGGCAACCGAAGCTTAGTGCGTGTGAATCGTGGCTGTGAATTATATGTGGTTTCAGTTTATTGAGGAGGTTAAATAGCGGAAAGAGTTTGAGTATATCCCATTCTCCATGGAAGTTAACCGGAAAAGCAGGTATATTAAGGGTTCTGGCTTTCGCAAGCAAAGGATTATGAGGATGACAAATCAGTGATTGACACAGTTCAAAATGGGCTGGTGAACTCCTCAGAAGATTATAGATTTGATTCTCTCCGCCCCGCCAACTATGCGCGGTGCTAAGATGTAAAACCCGGATCACTTTTGATGATTTAGTTCCCATAATTTTAGGTACTTTAAAAATATATAATAAGATCCCAGAATTGAAATGATTAAGCCCTGTATCCCATCCAGAAATCCAAATTGTATAAGATAGGTTTTAACGAAGCGAATCGATGGCCTTACTATTAAACCGAACCAGCTTACTTTTTTCCCTTTGACCTTTTGATGCTTAGCAAAAAGAGTAGTGTAGTGGTCAATCTTTTTCAAGTGCTCATTCAGATTGGGGTAAGGATAATGCAGTATTGGGTAACGAAGCTTTTGAGTAGGACCATCCACCTCCAGTCTTTCATGAAGCTGGGTATCTGTGAACCGGACTTTATGCTTATCAAATAGCCTGGTCACGTAACCTGGATACCAACCGGAATGCCTGATCCATTTTCCAAGATATTTTACCTTCCGGGGCACTTTATATGCGGCTGCAGATTGGTTGTTTGGATCAAGTTTACTAATTTCGCGGATCAGACCGGGACTGAGTTCTTCGTCGGCATCGATCCATAATATCCATGAATTACTGGTTTTAGCGATCAGTTCCTGTTTGGTTGGTCCATAACCCTTCCATTGTACGCTATAGTATTTATCAGTGAATTTTTGGGCGATCTCGAGTGTACGGTCTGTGCTTTGCGAATCCCCGATTACAATTTCATCGATATTTACCAAGCTTTTTAAACAACGTTCGAGATTCAGTTCCTCGTTTTTGGTAATAATTATAGCGGATATCCTGATCATGTTTATGGCTGCCGTTTGGCGTATTGTTTTTAAGTGGATTTTGTGTATTTTCAGTCTGAATTTATGATTTCATTACTAATTTTTTGAACAAAACTAAAAAAACAGGGATCAAAGTGAAAGCATAGGTATATTTGCATAAAATGAGAATTTACCATATTCAGTGGAATTTAATCCGGTTGATCAGCAATTCACAATTTATAAATTGGGCAAATAATTGGTCAATTCAAAATTAGTAACCTGTATGCGGTAGGCTTCCCATTCGGCTTTTTTGTTTTTGATATATTTATCAAAGAGTTCGTCTCCAAGAGTATCCCTGATCAGTTTTGAATTTTCCATCTCTTCAACAGCGGCATATAGGCTGTCGGGCAGTGAGCTTATACCGTATAGTTTTTTGGTCTCTTCTGGAAGGGTGTAAATATCCTCTTCCACGGGGCTGGGCAATTCATAGTTTTTTTGTATCCCGATCAAGCCGGTATTAAGCATTACACTGAAGCAGAGGTAAGGATTAGTACCGGGATCCGGCGAGCGCAATTCAGCCCGGCAGGAGTTTGCTTTCCCCTCTTTAAAAGCCGGGACGCGGACTAATGCGGAGCGATTATTCCTGCCCCAGGAGATATAAACCGGGGCTTCATAACCGACAACCAATCTTTTATATGAGTTAATCCACTGATTGGTAATGGCTGTAAATTCCCTGGAATGTTTCAGAAGTCCGGCGATATAGCTTTTACCCACATTCGAAAGGTTGTATTTATCGTCAGGGCTGTAGAAAGCATTTTGATCACCCCTGAAAAGGGACTGATGAACATGCATTCCACTGCCATTGATTCCAAAAATGGGTTTTGGCATAAAGGTAGCGTAGATATTGTTCTGACGGGCAATCTCTTTTATGGTAACCTTAGCGATAACCATGATATCCGCCATTCTGATGGCATCCTGATAGCGAAAGTCAATTTCGTGTTGGCCCGAAGCCACTTCGTGATGAGATGCTTCCACCTGAACTCCGAACTGACCCAGGGTCAAAAATGTTTCCTTTCGGGCTTTGGAAGAAAGGTCAAGAGGAAGCACGTCGAAGTAACCCCCTTTTTCCAATGGGCAAGGGTTCTTATCATCTGAGAAATAAAAGTATTCTAGCTCGGGTCCGGTATAATAATGATCAAAACCCATATCTGCAGCTTTCCTGATGGTTTGGCGGAGCACATACCGGGGATCGGATTTTACGGGTGATCCGTCCGGGTAAAGGATATCGCAGATCATTACTGCGGAAACGGCCCCTCCGATCTCCCAGGGGAAAATAATGAATGTATCGGGGTCCGGTTTTGCGATCAAATCGCTTTCTTCTATCCTGACAAAGCCTTCCACGGACGAGCCGTCAAATCCGATACCTTCACTCAATGCCCGATCCAGCTCGTCTATTCCCAAATTAAAACCCTTTAAACGGCCCAATATATCAGTGAACCACAATCGAATAACTTTAACGTTATTCTCCTTTATCTTTTCCTTGATTTCTTGATGAGTCACTTTTTTCTCCCTTTTGTAGTAATTAAAACAAACCAAAACAGAATCCGCCTCCGCTTTCCTTGCGATGAGTAATCCCAAGTGTAAGGGTCAGGCCATGCTGGTTGTCAGCCTCCTCATCGAGGAGGAACACATAGGAATAACGCAAATCTATCACAAAACGGAAGTCATAAGTTTGGAAGGCGAAAAGCCCTCCTCCAAGGTTCAAGGAGGGTCCATCACTGTAATAGAAATATTCCTCCTCATAATTATTGATATCCACCCAATGCACTCCTAATCCAGCGGCAAGATATGGACTGAAATCTCCCAAAAGAGGAGTGTATAGCAGGGAAAAATCAATAGCCTGTTCATCAGCATCGTCCCCGCTTCGTATAGCGAAATGCGCTTCAACAATGAAATGTTCCATTTCATAGAGTCCTACAAAATCATAGGAAGTAAGCTCTGATTCTCCCCCATAACTGGAGCCAAAGGGGAACAGATAACCGATTCTTAATCCGAAAGTGTAGAAGTTTTTCCGGCGGCGAGGTTCCTCAGTTTCCACAAGGGTAACAGTTTCCTTGGTGATCACTTCTCCGGCAGGCTTCCTCGATATCAGCGCGCTGGTCAATCTTTTTATTACCATATCCAAATCCTCGATCTGGGAAGCGGTTAGCTGGTCAGAAAAGATTATTGTTTCAAGATTGGCATCTACCATGTTTACGGCAACGATTATCTTATTTCCCAGAGCAGTTAAGCTTCCATAGATGCACTTATTTACCTTAAAATTGCGGCAATTTTGTACGACACAATCCAGGCTGTAACAATCCTGAATTTCTGAATAATCAGTGTCAAAAACCGAGAAAGCTCCGGAAATTACCAGCTCATTCTTGAATAATTCGTGAGCGGTCAGCCCAATCGAAGGATCGATATTTATGGTCTTAAAACCGAAAACAGCTATTGTTTCTGTAGTTTCCTGACCTGTTAAAGTTGTAATCAGGATTCCTATAAAGAGGAATAGCAAAAATTTGAATTTCACTTAATACCTCCCATCCTTAAATTATAAGGATTATTAATTGCTTACTTATGTTAACAACACATAAATGAATTTTAAATATAGAATTATATTATATCCAGTCAATAAGAAATATTATTTTAAAAAATATGCTTGCAATTCTTTTTGATTTATTATACCATTAAACCAGGATTTCAATTTGGAACACAAGAGGAACAGATGGGAGAATTTGAGGGTAGAAATGTAATTTTGGGGGTAACCGGTTCGATTGCGGCATACAAAAGCCCGGAGATCGTCAGGCAGGTTATTAAAGGCGGGGGCAGTGTCAAAGTGGTTATGACCAAGGCCTCCAGGCATTTTATTGGAGCGTTGACATTTGATACTTTAACCGGAAATCAGACCTATTGCGATTACTTTGAAGACCGGCAAGCATGGGAAATTGAGCATATCTCTTTAGCTGATTGGGGGGACTTACTGGTGATTGCTCCGGCGACCGCAAATATTATTGCCAAGGCTGCCACCGGTATAGCCGATGATGTTCTTTCAACACTTATAGTAACCTTTGATAAAGCCATCCTGATCGCACCTGCTATGAATGACCGGATGCTTAACAATCCAGTGACCCAGGAGAATATTGAGCGACTTAAGAAGCGCGGGGTGAATTTTGTGGAACCGGAGGAGGGTTACTTAGCGTGTGGAACAAGTGGCCGGGGCCGTCTTGCAGATATCCCACATATAATAGAGGGGATCGGCCGTCTTCTCTCAAAAAAAAAAGACTACGAGGGTAAAAGGATCCTGATTACCGCAGGGAGAACCGAAGAGCGGCTGGATCCGGTCAGGCTGCTGACCAACCGCTCTACCGGAAGGATGGGTATAGAAATGGCGCGCAGAGCCCGGAACCGTGGAGCCAGAGTTACCTTGATCCTGGGACCTACTGATCTGCAGCCTCCACAGGGTGTACAAACGATCCGGATTACCAGTGCTCAGGATATGCAAAAAGAAGTATCAAAGAATTTTCATGATAATGATATACTGATCATGGCTGCTGCAGTTGCCGATTATACACCTGTGATAACTTATGAACATAAAATCAAGAAAAGTGAGGGCGGATTGAGCCTGGAACTGAAGAGGACAGCCGATATCCTGAAAACCATATCGCCTGATAAGGGAAATAGGATACTGGTAGGATTTGCCCTGGAGACCGAGAACGATATCGAGAATGCCCGAATGAAATTGACCGAAAAAAACCTCGACCTTATCGTTGTAAACAATCCCTTGATAGAGGGAGCGGCTTTTGCCGTCGAGACCAATACAGGTTTTATTTTAGATAGGAATAATAATAAGCAGGAATTTCCAATAATCTCAAAGGGCGATTTAGCGGACCTTATCCTGGATAAGCTAAATGCTTAATAATGGAATATGCGATTAACCGGTTGAGCCTTTCTGATAAAGATGGATCTTAAGAAAAAATTGATAAAGCTTTTGGAATTTAGAAGGGAATTAGGTGAGGATTATCTTATTATGCCTTCTTGGAATGAACCGGAGAAAGTTCCCGTTGATAAAAAAGCTACTTCCCGGGAAAAAGTGGAATTTAAATCCGGGGTCACAGGAAAAGCAGATATGAAAATTGAAGAGAATGAAAATGCTAACAACCAGGCAAAATCGGCATTGGAGAAGCATTACCAGGAGATTAAGGACTGTCAGTTGTGCCCTTTGCATGAGACTCGCCATAAATTTGTTTATGGTATTGGTAATCCTCAGGCGGATTTAATGTTTATCGGGGAGGCTCCCGGGAAGGATGAGGACCTGCGTGGGGTGCCCTTTGTGGGAGCGGCAGGAGGATTGTTCGATAAAATATTAAAAGTAGTAGAACTTAGCAGGGATGAAATTTATATCGCTAATATTTTAAAATGCCGGCCTCCTAAAAACCGGGATCCTCTGCCCTCTGAAGTATCCAAATGCATTCCTTATCTTAACAGGCAAATCGAAATCATCAAACCCCGGATAATCTGCGCTTTGGGCCGGGTAGCCGCACAGAACCTATTGGACACTAATTTACCTCTGGGACGATTACGGGGTGAGATACATTTCTTCAATCGCATCCCTTTGGTAGTAACCTATCATCCTGCCGCCCTTTTAAGAAATTCAAATTTCAAGAAGCCGGCATGGGAAGATTTTAAGTGGATAAAACAATTATGTGATAACCCCGGCCAAATAACTCCATACCAACCGGAACCCCCCAAAAAACTTAGTTTAGGACTTTAATAATGGCAAAATCTGCGAATAATACCGACCGTTTGGCTTATGCTCCCCGAATCCCCCAGGATCTTGAGGCGGAACGCTCCGTATTGGGAAGCATGCTTATTAATGCTAATGCTCTAGACCGGGCGTTGGAACTTCTGAATGAAAGCTGTTTTTTCAACGAGCAGCACCGAATAGTGTTCTCTCGAATTACTGAATTAATGTCTGAAAACAAACCAGTTGATGTAGTCAGTCTTGCTGAAATTCTTACCCGCCATAAAGAATTAGATAAGGTGGGTGGCAGGATCTACTTGCTTTCCCTTGTAGATAATGTGATCACCCCAAGCAATATCGACTATTATTCAAATATTGTGCTGGAGAAAGCCATTCGGCGTAAGCTAATAGAGGCTTCTACTCAGACTATTCAGAGATGTTATGATTCCCCGGATGATATCGAGGCGCTGCTGGATATTATCGAAGCTGAGATCTTTAATATCGCCGAGGAACGTATTCGGGGCGGGTTTTTACCCCTGGGAGAGACCCTCTTAGAGACCTATTCCCAGATTACCGAGATCCACAATCAAAGAGGGGGTACTACCGGGGTACAAACGGGGTTCGACCGCCTCGATGAATTTACACTGGGTTTTCAGAAATCAGACCTGATTATTATTGCCGGCCGACCTTCCATGGGTAAAACGGCACTGGCATTGGATATTGCCGCCAATATCGCGGTGAAAGAAGATAAACCACTTGCCCTGTTCAGCCTGGAAATGTCCCGTTCCCAGTTAGCGATGCGTTTTCTTGCTAAGGATGCTAAAGTAGATTTTACAAAAATGAGAGCAGGCAAACTTTCAAATGCCGATTTTAAAAAACTCCAGATACACTTTACCAGGCTTAAAAGCGCCCGTCTTTTTATCGATGATACTCCCAATCTTTCAGTTTTGGAGATCCGGGCTAAGACCCGAAGATTGAAAAGAAGAGAAGATATCGGTTTAGTTATCATTGATTACTTACAGCTAATGAAATCGGAGGCAAGGGCTGAAAACCGTCAGCAGGAAATCGCCCAGATATCCCGGTCTTTGAAGGGATTGGCAAGGGAATTGGATATTCCGGTGGTCTGCCTGTCACAGCTCTCCCGCCAAGTGGAAATGCGCAGTTCCAAACGTCCCCAGCTCGCAGACCTCCGGGAATCAGGGGCTATCGAACAGGATGCCGATGTGGTGATTTTTATCTACCGACCAGAACAGTACGATATCAAGGTCGATGATAAGGGCTATCCTACTGAGGGAGTCGCAGAAATTATCATTGGCAAACAGCGTAACGGAAGCACCGGCAGTTTTTATCTTACTTTTCGAAAGGAATATGTGTCCTTCGAAAACCTTTCACGCTATGAAGAACAACCTCAGAGTTCCTCTGATTATGGAGGCGCAGGCTGATCCATAAAGAGTTAACAACCGTTTCTGCTTGCAATAAAGCTTAGGAAACCGAAGAGACCCTTTGACTTTCAATTCCAATTTCAAAGATCCACTCCAAACTTGTTGGTATTTTCAGACCTTAAGTGTACCTGAAGGTACATATCTGTACCTGAAAGGACGCTTATAATTTTGTTTGGACATACTATCTTGTTGATATATATGGTATTAGCATTTTGGCATGGAATTTGATCTTAATTAAAGCGAGATGAATATAAGAAACCAATTAACAAGGAGGAAGTGATGAAAAAGGAAAAGCGGCTGCTGATCGGAAGCGGGATTACCTGGTTGCTATTAATGGGCATCCTGATCCTGGCCCTATCCCCGGTAGGTGTTTTTGCTCAGATGGATGACCCCGCTACTCATTTAGAAAGGGAACTCGAAGTCACCGACGGGATTATTGAACGAGCGACTCCGGTAATTGAAGAGAGCGCTAACGAAGAAGCTTTGGAGCTTCTGGCTGAAGCAGTTGAGATACAAGGGGATGCCTGGGAGCTTTTTGAGGATGAAAACTTCGAGGAAGCTCGCCGTTTGACCTTTCATGCGCGGGACCTTGTCCAGGCTGCATTGAGGTCCGTTTCGGGGTACCTGCCTCCCAGGGATTCTACGGATATTGAGCGTCTGATCGAAGAGGCGGAAAGGTTCCTTGCACAGAATGAAGAGATGATCGACCGCTTGGGTCCGGTAATAACAGAAAGCGGGAACGAGGAAGCCCAAGAAATCTTCAACCATGCTGTTGAAATGAATAATGAGGCTCTTGGAGCTTTCGAGGATGAAGAATATCTTCTCGCACTCCGGTTAGCCCGTCAGGCAAGAGGGCTTCTGATCCGGGCAGGGAGATTGGTCGGCGGGGGACATGATCTTTCAGAGATCGCTCTGCACAAGCTTGAAAGAACCGATAACCTGATCTCGGAAGTGACGGATATTATTATGGACAGCGGGAATGAAGCAGCTATAGACCTCTTTAACCATGGGCTGGAACTACAGGAAAATGCCCACGTTCTCTATGAAGATGGGAACTATGAATTGTGTATCCGGGTTACTGATGAGGCTTCGGTTGTTATTACCAGAGCTTACAGGATGGTCACCGGCGGTAGAATTGATCCGGAAAGGGTAGTAGAGATACTTGAGCGCACCGATGCTCTGATAGATAGGATGGAAGCCTTGATAATGGAAAGCGGCAATGAAGAAGCGATAGGGCTTTTCAATGATGGGGTCGCCCTTCAGTCTGAAGCTCATGCGGCTTATGAAGCAGGTCGCTATGATCAGGCCGCCCGGATGTCCCAGGAAGCTCGCCGAATTGTTCTTCATGCCGTTAATATTGTGGATCCCCGCCCTGAGATAGGCGCCGAGGAAGTGGAAAGGGCGCTTGCCGCAACCGAAGCGATGATCGAGGAAATCGGACCCGCAATCCATGAAAGCGGGAATGAAGAAGCAATTGAACTGCTCGAAGAAGCGGTGGAACATCAGGAAATAGCAACAGAGCTTTTTGAAGCAGATGATTATGAGGGCGCTTTGGCCGAAACCAGAATTGCCCGTCAATTAGTCCAGCGCGCGGTTAGGTTGGCTGGAATCGTTCCTGGTGGCACTGAATAGTCTTTTCCATATATACGCTACGTTAAAGGACCCCGTTTCGATGAAGCGGGGTTCTTTTTTTTCCATCAATCTGAATTCGCGAGCCAGTCATTCTCAGCCTGTAAATAAAAAACTGATAAGCGTACAAATCAGCTGGATAAAGATGAAAAATATCTATATTAGAATTACTTTATGTAATTAAGGTTCAATATATTTTGTAAAAAAAACGATAGTTTTGTGCACTAATCAGTTGCATACTTGTGATTAACCTGATTGAAAAAAAGATTGTAGCTATCCCGGTTCTTTAAAAAATTAGAGTTTTTTTAAACTAATTGTATAACTATCTCATTATAAAACAAAGAAAGTGTATTTAGGGTGATGGTATCATCCGTTCAGTTCTGTAGGGTTGGTATGCTTAAGCTACCGCCCTGACCCCTCCGGTTAATGCCAATTGCCTTGTTTTTTTCCCATTTTTATCTTTCGCTATTCCACTTCATGTTTGTTTCACTTCGCCCCTTCAGGGCTTATAT
>JAFGGQ010000055.1 GCA_016930435.1 bacterium | reverse complement strand
GAAGAAAACGTAAGGATGTTCATGGAGATCCCCGAAGACCAGGGTTGGTATAACCATCACTGGTTACTGGGTATTTCAGCGCTTCCCATTCCGGACCCGGAAATTCCTGGCGGATCGATCTCGCTTGGCGCTTATTTATTATACCGGTTTGAGACCGAAGCAGATGCCAAAGCGGTTCCCACGGTTGGGCATAATGAATTGGTTATCGTTCCCTCCACGCTAATCTTCAATGATGTGGTACCCGGTGAACTTTACCAGAAACAGGTGAAAATATATCATCCATTCCGAACCGGTAAGAAATGTTATGTAGAATCGCTGGACCCTGCCTCGGACGTAGCAAAATGGACCATTTTACCATCTCCCGGATACCCCCGGCTGCAGAATTCGGAATGGATAGCCTACGATTCGTCCCTTGTTCTCTCTCCCGATCAACCTTCTACATTCGATATATTTTTGCAGACCCCTCCGACCGACCTCACTAAAACCCATGAAATATTGTTGTTTATGCCTCAGGGTACGGGAACCAAGAGCTTTTTGAGGGTAAAGATCAACTTTAAAGTGAATAAATCAGGGAATTAAAATACCAAAAATAAGGAGAACTGACATGAGAACCACATTAAAATTTTTATTGACCATGCTGATTCTAACATTAGGGATTCTCCCTGCCGCCGGGGCAGTGTTTATCGAGAAGAACTTCATTGGTGTTGGCGCTAATGAGGATGGTCTCTTCACCATCGGGGTGCCTGATTCCGCTTGCCCTGACAACATAGACCTTACCTGCTGTAATTATTGCGGCGGCGGCGGGACCGGATTATCCCACGTGATCTTCAAGATAGACGATCAATTTTATTCCAATGACCCTATGTTGATGGATGTCCGGCGCCTGGTTCTGGTTAGCCGAACCACCAATATCCTGGACATCAACCTGAAGACCGAATGGCTGGCCGGTGACCTCCAGATCACACAAATATTGGTGCCACTTGATGGCGACAGCACCGGGAGTATCCGGATGCAATATACAATTGCCAACATGGGCAGCACCGTACACGAAGTTGGCTTGCTCCTGAACCTCGACCTCAAGATTGGGAACAGCCCTTATTCGGATATGGCTCGCTTCTATTTCCCCACCGGAGAGGTGATCGATACCACGGCCATCCTCGAGGGTAGAGACATTCCCATTTTTTGGGATTCCTTTGACCCCATGGATTCCTCCTTCACAGCCCGGGCAATTTTGGATATCCCCCCCAATGTAAAGCCAGACCGCCTGGCTATCGGACAAGCTCACCTGCTCACCGCAACCATTTGGGAACCAATCTATATTCCCGTTGGCGATCCTTATGACGACTCCGGAATCATCTACTGGTGGTATCCTCAACCCATTCCCCCGGGCGGGGTTATGACCATCATAACCACTCTGGGCCGTGGACCCGGAGCAGTTCCCGGCGGAACTACCTGCAACTTCATTATGAATGTTCAGGGAGCCAGAAGATTCAACTTCCACGAGTGCGAACTGTTCCCCAATCCATTCTCTATTACACTCCTCCCTATAAACGTTACCCTGTTTACCGCGGACAGTGTCTATGCCACAATCGAATTCACTGATACCTCCCTCATGCGCCTTATAGAGGGAGATGTACCCACCAAGCAGGTTCAGCCTCCCTCGATAGGAGCTGGCCTCAGCGGAATTACTTACTGGGTAGGTGAGATCATAAATCCACCCATGAGCGGTGATATATACGCCGAATATACGATCACCATGACCAATATTATCGATACCTGCGATTCGGAAACCCTGAATTGCCTGGTTCATGACACCTGTTTTTTCCCGTGTACCTTATTTGTGCCCACTTCAACCTATGAAGGACCTGTTCCAACCCTGGTCGAACCCTTAATGGCCACTATCACCACCAACCCCTACCAAAAAACCAAGATATTTATGACCGATGCGGAAGGTGTGGACACCAACCTGATCTGGCTGCAGCAGATAACCGGGATAGACACCCTTAATTTTGACATAGAATCTGATGAACTGGATTATATAAACGATACTATTATTTTTACTCCGCCTTTTGCCTATTCGGATGGCAACCGGCCCCGGGTGCAGCTTTTAGAAGCCCGGGATATACACGGTTGTGTTATGGAAATGCCCGTTGAGACCCGTTTCCTGGTGGACCGCACACCACCGATTTGCCGGGGCTGGTGGCCGGAAACCGGGGACACTCTCTGGGATTCCCTCATTGTCGCCTGGATGCATGTTTACGATAACCTGGGCTATGTGGACACCGAGTCGGTGGACCTGGGTATAAATTTATTAAGTGACCGGCGGGGACACTATAGCACCGATCACGGCGCTATCCACTACGCCGAAGATTCATTCTCCACAAACGATACCCTTTATATGGATCCCCTTGAAGGGGGAGTGCACTGGCTGGACGGCGTGGTTAAAATCTGCCGGGTTTATTTAACCGACCACCCAGATTACGGCATTCCCAATGCTATTGACGATTCCGCCTATTGCTTCTTTTTTACCATTAACGCCCACGGACCACGGGCTCACGACATTCAACCCCGAAACGGGGACTGCACATCAAACCCATTGCAACCGGTTATTTTCGACCTCTTCGACGGAAACGGCATTATCGCATCCACGGTCCGCTACAGCATTCAAGGTGAAACATTTATGATCGACGGAGAAGCCGTTGATTCCATTATGACCTGGACCCCTACCGAACCCTGGGAGGACATGGAAGTCGTAGAAGTATCCATCTGGCAGGCCGATGACAGCATGCACGTGCCCATCGATTATGTGATGAATTATAGTTTTATCGTGGATCTCTCCCCACCTTACATGATAGACCATAGCCCCGCCGAAGGGGAGACTGTCGGGACCGTGATCCCGATGATATATGCTACACTGGGCGACCTGGTCTGCGGCGTTGACCCGGCATCAATCATCATGGACATCAACGGTTCGGTATTTGACATCTCCGATGATGCCTGCTGGTTCTCCGATGATACCATCTACCTGGATATGCTCCTTACCCGCTGGGCTTTCGAGACATCCGATACGGTTGAAGTCTGCATAACGGTTTCAGATGCCCCCGCATGGGGCGAACCAAATACCGGCGGACCATTCTGCTGGACCTTCTTCGTGGAAGCACATGCACCGCAAGTACTCTTCCTGGGAAATTACCTCTGCGCACCCGCACCCCCCATCTACATCAAGGCCGAAGACCCTGACGGGGTGGAAACCAGCAGCATTAGACTGATCATTACCGATTACCGGCTGGCGGTTACCGATACCTATGATATTACCGATCCAAGAATGACCTATACCGCCGATTCTCTGCTCACCTTTACGTTCTCCGGCGCCCGGGAAAGCGGGGATTCATTCTGGGTCTGCCTGGACAGCATTTCCGATATACACGGCTTTACAATGGAATCACCACTCTGCGAAATGATCTATATCGACCTCGATGCCCCCTTCGTGGACAGCGTTTACACCGATCCCGAAATGTACCTGCCATGGAGCGTGGAGGATACTATGGCCCACCTCTATATCGACCTCGGCGATGCCACAGGCTTCATCGATCCCGAAACCATTATTCTGATGCTGAATGGAGTGGAATACGATGCTCTATCAGGAAGCCTAACCCTGGAAGAAGGCCACATTGTCCACTTTAACCCTACCGAAGCGGGAATTACCTATGCCGATGATGATACACTGCTTTGTATCCTCCAGGTCGGCAGCTATTGCGATTACGGCTCCAATATGATCGATCCCCCTTATAATTTCTGGCTGTTCGTATCCACCGAGGTTAAGGATCTCTATGCCGTAACCCCCTATGGATTTGAACTCTATCAGAATTATCCCAATCCCTTTAATTCCATGACCAACGTGGTTTTTACGCTGTCGGAAGCCGATGAAGTAACGCTTGAGATCTATGACATCCTGGGCAGAGCCATTAAAACCCTGGTATCCGGACAACGGAAAGCCGGAATACACATGATCCGCTGGGAAGGGACCGACGATAGTGGTTTACCCATGCCGACCGGGGTTTATTTCATGAGATTAAGCAGTTCCAAGGGATTGGACATCAAAAGGATGTGGCTGCTCCGGTAATTTACTCAGGGCAAACTTTGCCCGTTTCAATACGCTTGTTTCGAATTCCATCTGATGATGGGTACTGAGGTCGCGCTGAAATACGGACAATAATCAAAATCCTGGTGCTATCTTGTTAAACCCGTTTTGAGCCTTGGTAAAAACTCTTTTTTGCGAGGAATAAGGGGGGTAGCAGCGGTCTTCAGCTATATTTTCATCACTAACTGTAAATTTCTACCGGGCTTTTTCTACATCTTTAAGATCGGCTTCCACCATAATACGGACCAGTTCATCAAAGCCAACCGATGGTGTCCAGCCCAGTTTTTCCCGGGCTTTGGAGGCATCTCCGCATAGATATTCGACCTCCGTGGGCCTGAAGTATTGAGGATCAATCTCGACCAAAACCTTGCCGGTATCCCCATCGATAGCCCTCTCATTTTTACCCTGTCCTTCCCAGACCAGTTTTATCCCTCCGGCCTCGAAGGCTTTTTCGGTGAATTCCCGAACACTATGGCTTTCGCCGGTAGCAATAACATAATCATCCGGTCCTTCCTGCTGGAGTATCAGCCACATGGCATTAGTATAGTCCGGGGCATAACCCCAATCCCTTTTAGCCTTTAAATTCCCAAGATACAGGGTTTCCTGAAGGCCATACTTTATTTTGGCTACCGCGCGTGTGATCTTACGGGAGACGAAACGCTTACCCCGCCGGGGGGACTCATGGTTGAATAGTATTCCGTTGCACACAAACAGGCCGTAAGCTTCCCGGTAATTGACGGTGATCCAGTGGGCATACAGCTTAGAAGCGGCATAGGGACTGCGCGGATAAAACCGGCTGGATTCATTTTGCTTTTTATCCTCTACCAGCCCGAACATTTCGGATGTGGACGCCTGATACATCCGGGTCTTCAAACCGACATCCTTGATTGCATCCAGTAGCCTCAGAGTGCCTAACGCATTTGCCTCCGCAGTATATTCGGGCACCTCGAAGGATACCTTGACATGGGATTGCGCGGCAAGGTTATATATCTCATCCGGGGCTATTTTTTCCAGCACCCGGTTAAGATTACTGGAATCGGTCATATCCCCGTAATGGAGGAACATCCGGACATCCTCTAAATGGGGGTCCCGGTAAAGATGGTCGATACGAGCGGTGTTGAATAGTGAAGCGCGGCGGATAATGCCGTGAACTTCATAACCTTTTTCCAGAAGCTGTTCCGCAAGATATGAGCCATCCTGCCCGGTTATCCCTGTTATTAACGCTTTTTTCATGGATCATCTCCTTAAAAATTTACATTATGCAAATGGATTTGCTGCTCTCGTTCCTGTTCCCAATCACATATTTGAGTTTATGATTTAAAGGCTTTCCTTTTCCATAAGCTCATCCAGAGTAAGTTTAACTTTCATTGGGTTTTTCCGGCTCAATCCGGGGGCAAAAGTCAGAAGGAGTTTTGGCAAGGATGTCAGCCGAAAAGCATCTCTGCTTAAAATATTGGACCAGCAGGACCCCGGCTTAATATAGCCAGTATAGTATTTGAAAAGAAATTTTGTCATGAGGCAGCGGACTGCAATAAAAGCCTTTAGCCTATGCCATGCCTCGATCAGGAATCCGGATACCCGTCCACCGGCGCTATGTTCTCTGCGTACCGATATGAGCTCGCGGTTTAATTCAGCGGTTCCCGTAAAACGTTTGGCTTCAGGGTGATCGCGCTCAACAGCCAAAAATTCGTTGGTTTTCCCGACTTTATGATCCTTTGCTGCCCTCATCCAGTAATCACAATCGGCAATGAATTTCAGCTCCTCCTTAAAACCACCTATTTCATTATACAAGGAGTATCGCCAAAATACCGTTGGCTGTGGGAGAAATCCAACCCTTCGAACGTATTCAGGATCAAAGGGCGGTGAAAATAAAAGCCTCAGTTCACCATTTTCCGTTAACTTTACCAGATCCCCATAAAGCATATCAACTTCCGGATGAACCTTAAAGTACTCTACTGCAGAGGTAATCGCCCAGGGCAGATACAGATCGTCGGAATTAAGATACGCCAATATCGTTCCTTTAGCTTGCGCCAACCCTTTGTTAATAGCCTGGTACATTCCTCTATCGGGCTCGGATAACCAACGCAGGTTATAACTGCCCTCATACCTTTCCAATATCCTTAGTGTGTTATCCGTTGAACCGCCATCGATTACAATATGCTCAATGTTAGAATAAACCTGGTCCTTAACCGAAAGCAGGGTCCTTTCTATAAATTTCCCCTGATTAAATGAGGGAGTAATAATGGAGACCAGAGGTTCGCTTTGTTCGGGCATATTGTCCATTATTTTGATAGTATTTCAAAGGATTCGTCAAGTATTTTATTCCATAAACCGGCATGGTTTTCCAGTGTTAACCCCTTCACTCTCTGGTAGCCCTTTTCTATTAGGCTTTTCCTCATGTTGTCGTCCGACCAGAGCGAGTGTATTTTGTGAGCAATGTCCTCAACGCTGAAGGGGTCGAATAGTAAAGCTGCTTCACCTAACTGATCTGGCATTTCGAATAAATTGGAGCAGGCCACCGGATTGCCCAGTACCATAGCTTCCAGCGGAGGTATATTTGTAGGACCGATTAAGGTTGGGAAAACCAATGCGGCAGATCTTTTGTGCAGGGCAACCAGTTCCTCATTGCTGACATAACCCAAATAATAGACCTGATGGTCTAATCCTAACTCCGCCACCGACCTGCGGACTTCCTCATAATTGCCGTACCGTGAACCCGTTAGTACCAGGGGGATCTCAATTTGCATTTCGGTTTTTATCCTGTATAGAGCCTGAACAAGACGGATATGGTTTTTATGATACCAGAAATTGGCCGGATAAAAAAGGAACTTTTCGGGCAGATGGTGTTTTTCCAGTAATTTACCCGCTTTTTCCCGGTCCATATCCTTCATCCTGAAAATATAGCCCGGCGGATAGAAAGGAATGGTCCTGATCTTATGGCTTGAAATGCCGTAGAACCTGTGGAGGTCATCTTTGCTCTGTTCGGAATCCACAACGGTAAGCAGGGAATGACGGGCTCCGCGTTTATAGCGATAATCCCTGATGCGCCGCTCTTTAGCCGGGTACTCCGGAAATTGGGGATAATATTTATGCATCAGATCCGGTACTGAATAGAGATAAGGCACCTTGTTGTAATATGCAAAAAGGGTGGGGAAAGGGAGGATAAGCAAATATATCCCTACATCGCGGAAAGGCCCGCCATGAGAGCACGGGCAAGTCTCCCGCCGTGGAAAAAAAGCCCTCCAAAATTTGGTCACCGGGGAGACGACGCCACTTCCCACTGAAACGCGTTTGACATCCGCCGGGGGCGAGGCCAGAAAAAGATAGGGATCTTCATCATAATAATAGAAAAGGGTGAGTTCATAACTGGAATAAGCAAGCAGGCTATCCGCGATACTCAATGCGTTCTGAAACACCCCTCCACTGATCCGCATAGGGAAAAGGATACCTACCTTCATTCTATTTTCTCCTCAGTATTGCTGTAACATTCCAGTCATTAGCGGCAGGTGTCTCGCCCGGTTTCATAATTGGGCACAGCTCCAGCAGCTCGAACCCGTTGAGAAAACAAAGCATCTCGATCTCCATGGAAAACAAATATCTGACCGTATGCTTCTCGGCAAACTCCCTGGTTACCTTCTCGCCCTCGATCTCCTGTACCTGATAATCCACACTAACGGTATGTTTCAGAACGTTCAGGGCAGGAGTAGCTTCACGTAGCAGCGCTCCTTTCTCTGTACTGACCATCTTGGCACGGTGCGATGGTTTTTCGGTCAGAACCGCCGGCCCGAACCAGAAATCGAATAGAAATATCCCCCCCTTTTTTAGATGTCGGGCAACGGATTTAAACGTAAGCAGAAGATCCTGATTGGTAATTTGATAGGAGACTACTGCGAACATTGCAATAGCTGCATGAAACTTTCGCTTCAAGTCCAAATGCCTTAAATCCCCTAAAATGAATTCGGCGCCCTCTATATTTTTCCCCCGGGCAATTTTCAGCATTTCTAATGATAGGTCGATCCCGGTGACCGAGTACCCCCTTTGGGCAAGGAACTGGGCATGATTTCCTGTACCGCAGCCCAAATCCAGAATTGTTTTTACCTGTCCGATAGCATATTTATCGAGTAAGGTCTGAACGAAATCGCACTCTGCCCGGTAATCCTTATCGGCATAAAGAATATCATAAAAGATAGCATATTTATCAAATACCGGGTTGTTTTTACTGCTGCTATTCATTTTTATTTACCGTTTTCAAGGCAAGCTACTCCCCGGACCGCTATCCCGAGATCCGGATTATAGGAATCCATGTACATATTAAAATACTCCACTTCCGACAGGGCTGCTTTATTCTCACCACTTTTAAGAAAAGCAAATTTCCTTTTTATCATAACCTAACCAGAGCATCCTTTACTGCCTCACAGACAATATGGATTTGATTTTCAGTGAGGGTCAGTCCGGAGGGCAGATAAAGCCCGAGACGGGAGAGTTTTTCGGTTACCGGATAGCTTTCCCCCCGGAATAGACCAAGTTTTTGGAAGCAAGGTTGTTGGTGCATACCCAGGAAGAAGGGCCGGGAGTCCACCCCCCTTTCCCGCAGCCTGCGGCCAAATGCCAGCGCGTCGATACCCAGTGCATCATCAAGCAAAATACCATACATCCAGTAATTACTCCTGCAGTAGTCCGGATGATGCTGGATTGCGAGGCCATCTACTGAACCTAACAGGCTGTCATAAAGCTGCCCGTTTCTCCTTTTAATTTCCAAAAAAGTCTCAATCTGTTCTAATTGAGCTACTCCGACCGCGGCCTGAAGGTTGGTCATCCGGAAGTTGTAGCCTATATCGCGGTGTAAGAACCTTTGTTCGGGCAGAAAACACAGGTTACGGTAGCTCTGAGCCAGTTTGGCCATTTTCTCACTGCTGGTGAGCACCATACCGCCTTCACCGGTGCTGATGATCTTATTGGCATAAAAGCTGAATGCAGAGATGTCGCCCATGCTCCCGCATTTTTTCCCCCGGTATTCCACTCCGTGAGCCTCGGCGGCATCCTCGATTACCCTCAGATCATACTTACAGGCGAGCTCCAGCAGCGGGTCCATATCCACACAGCCGCCATAAATGTGTACCGGCATAATCGCTTTCGAACGGGAAGTTATCCTGCTTTCGATCCGGGAAACATTCATGTTCCAGGTATCGGGATGCGAATCCACCAGCACCGGAACAGCTCCACGCCGGAGTACCGCGATTGCGCATGAAATAATAGTAAATGAGGGCAGAATCACTCTATCGCCCTTCGAAATCCCGGCTGCATACAGTGCGGTCTCAATCGCTGCAGTGCCATTACATACGGCTATACCCCGGCCAGCTCCAATATAAGCGCTGAATTTTTCCTCAAGCTCCTCAACAAACGGTCCCCCGGCAGAAATCCACCTGTCCTCTATACATTTAAGAAGATTAACGCGTTCCTTGTCACCGAGAAAGGGCTCATTAACCGGGATCATTCCCTTACCCCCTTGAAACGGACCTTGTCCTCATCGCCGGCATAGGGACCCTGTTTGACCTCGATCATCTCCGTCTCCTCCAGGCATTCAAAACCGTGCCCACCGGAACAAAGAAGTATCACATCGCCGGTTTTTAGGATGCAGCTGGTTATGAAGCGGTTATGGTCATCAAAAAAATCCACCCTAAGCTTACCCCTCTTGATAAACAGCGTTTCCTGGGTATATTGAATATTACGGAGCATTAATTGATGGCGGTGCTCCTGTATCTTCTTCCCGGCGGGATGTTTCATGTAGGCCAACTGCTGTGAGAATTCCGGGGGAGTTACAAATTCGATGCCGTCCCGCTGGTAATCATTGCGGAGTATCAGGGCAATTGTCCGACCCTTATGCTCGACCTTTTCTATTTTACCTGCGTTCTCCATTCCTCCTCAAAATCATTATACCTTCTTTAATATTAATGATATCTCTAAACTTATTCAAGATAAAAATATAAAAATGGTCAAATACTCCCCATAGGAAAACCCTTTTAAACTTGTTTATAGGGCAAAGGAAGCTTATTGCCCTGTTGGTCAATACGAACAAAGGTAACATTCACGGAGAAAACCAAATCCTTATCCTCCCGCTGGTCATGACAATAGACATTTACACGGTACTGCAAAGATGTATGCCCCCGGCGAGTCTTGTCCACAATGAACTTGAGAATGGTCCCTTCTTTCACGCTGCGTTTAAACTCCACCTTGTCCATACCCACGGTCACAAAAGTACAACCCGGAAATTCTATTGTAGCAGCTATCCAGGCATATTCATCAACCCACTGGAGAAGGTGGCCCCCAAACAGATAACCATATTGGTTTAGATGCTCGGGCAAAACTAACTTATGATTTTCCATTATAGTACCCCTGTAGTCCCGTTAATAGTCCTTGATTTACAAAAAAAATATTGTGTTTCTATAGTAATATTCACAGCAATCTGTCAAGTATTTTGATAAGTTCTTTCATCCTGTTGAAATAGTTATGTTCTTCCAATGTGCGTTTCTTGCCTGCTTGGGCTATAGCTTCCCGCTGTTCATCATGAGCCAGGTAATATTGTACTTTTTCCACGCAGTCATCAGGGTTCGAATAGGTAACACATTCTTTACCGGGTATGAAGAGGTCTGCCATATTGCCCTTTTCATCGGTAAGCAGCATAGCGCCCATACCCGTTGATTCGAATAGGCGTATGTTATTGGCATATTTTCCCGCAGCGGCGATATGGCGGTTAACAACTATTTTACTCCTCCCATAGATCCGGTACATTCCCAATCCTGCTGCTTGACCCTGATAGCATTTGTGAACAGGACTTCCCGGAGGAATAGTATCAATACCATATCCCCAGATAAAGAACCGGATTTTGGATGCCAACTTTTCAAACAGCGGCAATGAGCTATTATGTTCGGGGCTGAAGCTCCCCACAAATGTGCAGTCGAGATTTCGCGAAGGGACTGGTGAAAGGACTTTTAGAATAGCTGGTTCGAACGCGAGTTTGAGATATTCAGATTGTACACCCCGACCCCTGAAAAGCTCTATGTAATGGGGAAATGAAGTAAGGATCAGGTTATAAAGTTTCAGATCGATCCGGGGTGAGAGGCGGTGGGCTATCTGGCCTGCGATAAGGTAACCGGAGGATTTCAACCTGCTTAAAAAACTATTGCTAAAGTAGTCCATATTCTGGATGTAGATTATATCCGGGCAGTAGTCCCGGATCTGGTTAAGGAGGTAAGCATGTGCCATGTTTTTTTGACGCAGGCGATATAACCTTCGAGCGCGGGGAATGCCCTTTAGAAGATTTACTAATCCATCAATTCGGGAAGTAACGGGGTCACGTCCCAGGTTTTCCATAATCCAGAGCTTTTGAAGCGGGAGGTAGTTAACTACCACCTCTTTGGCCTGATGACCAAGCCTTTTTAAATTTTGGGAGTAGAAATCCGCCGTCCCGAATAATTGAGCCATCAAAACCCGGTAAAGCTCGTCATAGGTCATCCCTTCACGGAAAAATTCACGATGGAAGGACTCTAAAAAGCTTTCGTAATAAGTATCGATGATGAGAATTCTCATGTTAATGCCCGGTCCAGGTAGTTAAAAACAGATTCACGGCAGAACAATTCCTTGTAGCGGATCACCGGGTCAACATATTGTTCCCAATTTACCGACATCAATTTAACCTGCCGTAGGAGGTCATTCAAGGATCCATCTTTGTAGATAACTCCCAGTTTGTTATCTTTTACCCTCCGGGCCATAAGGCCCCCTTGTGGGACTATCAATGGTTTATTGTGGAACAGCGCCTGGATCATTGTTCCGGAGGTGAGGGGATAATGATGGTGCCCCATGATCATAAAATTGGGGGAGTTGAAAAATTCTGTGATCATTGCGGGATCGATCACAAATTCATTCAGTTCAAAGATCCGCCGGCTACTTTTCAGGTTATCCCGCAGCTCAATGATTTCCGTTTCCCTGGCAATATCCTGGTCAAGTTTCCCGCAGTGAACGAAAACAAGATTAGGATCACCGGACACCAGGCGAAGCAACATATCATATCCCTTCCGTCGGTTCGCCGGTCCGAAGTAAAATACTATCTCCCGGTGGCTGTGTTGGTCAACGAAAGCCCGGTACTCCTCCATTACCTCTTTCTGGTAGTGATCCGTGAGTTTCATATTGAAGGACATTCCGATATCGGGCAGGAAACAGAAGCGTGAAGGGTCCAGCTCCGCGCAGAGATATTCATCGAACAGTATATATTTATCGAATGACCGGATGTTCTTCAGCCTTTTCAGTCCCCTGCGGCGCTGTAGCCAACCCTGATAATAAAACTCGGTGCCCAGATTCACGCAGATAGTGTTGCCGGGCATCAGTCTGCCCGGTGTTTTGGCTTCTAAAATAGAAGCGGGTTCGACATATACTATGCCATCAGCCAGGATGGTCAAATCCGGTTTCAATTGCTTCTGCAAATCTCCTATATAATCGAATTCCCAGCCCAGCTTTAAGTTCTCGAATTGTTCCAGTGCATTGATCAACTGAATATGTTGTTGGTTTTTATAATAGTTTATATAAGGTGATTCGAGTGGTTCATTCAAAAGTTTCCCTTCCCGGTAGTAAAAATTTCCGGCGTAGATAAGGATAACTTCGTATCCCCTGGTGAGTGCCCAATCAGCAAACACATTGCAATAAACCTGGCGATGGCCTCCCAGGTCCGGGCAGTAAAGCAGGAATTTTTTCATGGATCACCTCCTGTCAATATTTGAAAATAACAGTCAAGGTAATTTTGGGTTTGTTTTTCTAATGAAAACTCCCGTAGCGCTTTTTCCCGGGCGTATTTACCGGCCCGGGTGCGGAGGGGAGCACTATTTAGGAATAATTCGAGACCATTGACAAGATCGGGTAAGGCCCTGTACTCAGCCAGATAACCGGATTTCAGGTGTTCTACCAGTTCCGGGATTCCGCCGGTTTTAAAGCTGATCACCGGCAGTCCGCAGGCCATGGCTTCCAGTACTACCAGGGGGCAATTGTCCGCAAGCGAAGGGAACAGGAAGAGGTCTGCACAGGAGTAATATTCTGCCATCTGCTCTTCGGATGCAATGTAACCAAGATTGACAATCTTAAATCCCTGCCCATTCAGAGCAATATCCCGGTTATCCCCTGTGATAAGCAGGGTGATATCATCTTTTGCGGAAAGTTGTTCAAGCGCTTTTAACAGGTAGCTGAAACCCTTTTGGGGGTTGTCCCTGCCCACCGCACTGAAGATAATCACCTTAGCATCCTTTTTGAGGCCATGTTTTTCCCGCAGGAGCGCCTTATCCAATGGCTTAAAAATCCCGGTATCTATACCATTATAGATCAGATGGATCTCATTGCGGGGATGCATCCCATCTTCGACCAGTCCCTTCAGCCAGCGGGAAGGGGCGATCAGATAGAGAGAGGGATGGCTGAGCAATTTTCGTTTGATATTGAAGGCGATATTAGACCAATCCCGTTTTACCGGCGGGTAGTAGTTCAGGTGGGGACATTGCCTGCAGGCATTTTCCCAGCCACGGCAATCATAGGCATAAGCACAATGGCCGGTCATTGCCCACATATCGTGAAGCGTCCATACCACCTTTTTATATTTAAGCAGGCGACTCAGCGAGTAAATATTAAAATATCCGCCATGAATGTTATGCAACTGAATAATATCAAAGTTTTTAAAGTTCCCGGGATTAATGAACCAGAAGTAGGACTGGTGAAACAGCTCACTCCAGCCGGTGAAATTCTGCATCCTGTCCGTGATCCGCCGGAGGTTCCGGGAGTATGTAGGAATTTGAAGGATCTTCAATTCATCGCCTGTTTTATGGCCTACTAACATATAGGAGTCATGCTCTCGGTTGAACTCCTGGTGAAGGCGATAAGCAGCCATCGCCGCTCCTCCAACCTTGTCCGTAGTATTAATATGCAATATCTTCAGTTTATCCATACTATTTGAAAAAAAGGTAATTGACCTGGTCCAGAGTATAAACCCGGAAGCCGGCCTTGCTCATCATCTGAATGATCCTCACAGTATCTTCTATGCCGAAGCGCTCCACTGAGTCATGGTGGAATTCCACCACCAACTGGCCTATTTTCGAAAGGAGAACCTTATCGACAGAACTCAATACATCATATTCTAAACCTTCTACATCCAGCTTGAGCAGGTCAATGAACTCAACTTCAAGCAGGTTAAAAATGTCCATCAGGGTTATTGCTTTAACCTGGTAACTGGTTATAGTATCATTTTTTACATTTCGATGATCCTTCAGGAAGGACCCACTGATATTTTCGGCTGTTTCATGGAAAAGAAAAGTTCCCCTTTCAGAAGTTAGTGCATATTCGTAGAAGGTAAATTTTCCATTCAAGCCGGCTTCTATTTTTTTTAATTCGCTGTGATGCTTTCGGGTAGGGTCGAATCCATAGCTTTTCAGTCCATATAGAGCTATCATATTAGATGAAAAATCGGCATTGTTTCCGGTGCCCACATCGACCATAATGCTATGGGGGTCAAGGTTATCAAGAATATAGTAACAGGGGGGTACGAAACGAAGGTTGTATTTTTTCTGATAATGGTTATTCTTCCAGGCCTTCCAGCGGCTTTTCAAGCTTTTTCCAGGTTTAAAGTTCATCGATCCCACCAGATTATTACTATTTTAAGGCTTCCATAAAGATACTATCGTACTTATAAGAGCTGCCATCCGGATTGCAATCCAGTTCAAATTCGTTCCAATCCTTGATATTGCTTTGGTTATAGGTCATTTCCCTGATATCTTTGAAGCCAGCCTCCTTTAAGGCCCGTTTAAGTGAGTAGGAATCATACATCCATTTATGCAATTCCCCGGTTTGATCGGGGCCCAGATCCTTGGGGAAAATTTTTTTCAGGCGATTCAGGGGAGAGCCCTTGACATCGTCCTCGTAACTGGTAATATTTTTTTGCCAGTGATCAGCATTTTCCTTACCGATCTTTTTAACCATAAAATCATAATTTCGGGGATCCTTAAGGAAATCTGCCAGGTATCCTCCCTGCTTATTCCGGACCATCTGATCTAAAAAATTAAGCAGGGCGAAATCATATTCCTTTGTATCACCGTTTTCGCGTGCCAGGCGCAATCCCTCCTGGTATTCCCTGACCAGGTATTCCAGATCGGGAACCACCACCCTTATTATCCCCTGGGGTTTTAGTACCCGGTGGCATTCCCGAAGGAGAGTTGCCCCCTCGTCCCGGTCAACATGTTCCAGTAGATGGGAATGATAAACCACGTCAAAAGTATCGGCGGGGAAGGGGATACCTCGCAGAACGTCGTAACTGATCATGGCTTCACAATATTTAAATAGATTAATATTGGTCCAGTCCTTGTGATATCTGTTTCCGCAGCCCAGGTTAAGCATAACCCGGCCGTCCGGAAGGGTTTTATGTTTGAATAATCTCATTCTCTTTACCTCTGTTTAAGTACTTTATTTATTCTATCCAAATAACCTTCGATCATATTATCCAGGTTAAAGCGCTGTTCTACCATAGTTGCTGATCGTTTGCCCATGACCCTGAGGCGTTCCGGGTTGTCAAAGGCTTCGAGGATGATTTTGCAGAGGGCCTGTGCAGAGTCGTTGAACCGCCAGCCGTTGTAGCCCGGTATTATGAGATCGTCCTCGGTGCCGTCAGCGTATGAAGCGACAAGAGGCAGTCCCATGGCCATAGCGCTGTTCAGTCCCAATCCGCCCAGACCAGGAAGCACGAATAATGAAGCCTGGTAGAGGTCCCAGGCCAACTGATCCTGATCGTAGATCCCGCCCTTAAGGCGGAGGGCTTTGCCTAGTCCCAACCGCCCGGCTTGGTTTTCCAAAGCCTCCTGCTGAGACCCCTCGCCAATAATCACCAACTCGGCATCTTTATAAGATTTTCGCACTCCCGCAAATGCCTGTAAAAGAACCTTGAGGTTTTTGCCTCCGGAAAGCCTTCCCACGAAAACAATACGATGCGCTTTACGTGGCTTTTTTCCATCATTCCATAAATGATAGAGTTCGGTCAGCCGGGAATTATCTACGGCATTGTGGGCTAAAGTTATCTTGTGTCGTGGTACAAATCTCACCAGGTTCAGGTATTTTGCCATGTGCGAGGAATGAGCCACAAAACCATCGACCCTGGAGAAAATACGCAGATTGCGAAGGGTTTCAGAAAATCTCCATGGGAGCAACTGCCTTAAGCGCTCGGGCCAGAATTTCCGGAGATGATACCCGTCGCATCCCATCCAGATGGTTTTCACACCCAGGAGTTTCAACTCGGAGTAAGCCCGAGGGTCGGAAAGGTTCTTGAGCAGAGGCCAGGACCAGGATACATAAACCGCCGCCTGCTGATCCGCAAGCACCTTCAGGATAGAGGGATGCCAACCGCTTTGAGCCTCATCCTCTGGAATACGCATTGTCCTGAAGGGGAGGTTGTGTTGAAGGTCATTAATCCCATCTACGGCTTTATCCTGGCTGGCAACAACCACCAGATCAACCCTCTCTGCGAGCTTCTGGAAAAAGCTCACCCGGTACTGGGGGATTACGTACTGTTCAAAAATAACCCTGGTTCGGGAAAGGTCATATTCCATTATTTTATCCTCGGTATTTCAACGGGCTTCCTATTTTCAGGAGTAACGCATCGGCGAAAAATTTGGCAGCCCAATTAATTAGCATGCCGGCACAGTACCCCTGGTTAACAGGATATGAACCGGTTAACCCTCCCCTCAGGAATGGTTTTTGACTCTCCGGCAAATGCAGTCCCTTAAGCTGCTCTACCATCAATGATGCAGTAACCCTGAGTTCGGGGTCTTTGAAAGCATCTGCTGCCCTGAAAAAAACGATTGAAAGCTGGGCATTTCCGGTAAGACAGGTATGATCATCCTCAGACTCCCACCGGGGATCAAGGGTACAGGGCAAATAGGGGAATTTCCGGTTTTCTTGTTGGTCTTCGACGAGCTTTCGGAGAGGCGGTATTGCTCTTTGTAAGCCCTCCAGTATTCTCTGTCGAATAGGATCATCCAGCATTATGGCGGATTCGAGCAGTCCACGGAGGGTATATCCCAATAGGTGTGTCCAGGGTTTGTCCGGCGCGGTAAGGCTGGTATGTTCGAACCAGCCGTTGGATGCCTGCTGCTCTAATACCCACTGCAGATTATTGGCAGCAGATTCCCGGTAAGCCAGCTTCCCGGTAAGCCGGAAGGCATCCAGAAGAGCCCAATCCACCCGGGCATGGTAAGTTTTAGGGCCCTGGGTAGTGAAGTTGCTCCATTCTCCGCCCGGCTCCTGCCTGGCAACCAACCAATCCGCTGCTCGAACCAGAGCATCGAGATATTTCTGAGCGCCGGTAATTTGATAAGCGGCAGATAAACCGAAAATCACCTGGCCAGTATTGAATATTTTCGGAAGTACTTGACCGTCATCCTGAACCTCCCCGAAAGGCCCTTCTGGAAGCTGTACATCCAACTCCCAATCGGCCATCAGCAAGGCTTTGTCGCGATAGGCACCTTCACCGGTAAGTTCGGCATAATTGAGGACTGTTGGAATAATGTAACCGGTAGTTTCGCGGTAAGCAGGCCCCCACTCCCCGGAATACAGGTAATAACCGGCTGAGACCCCTCCGCTATCGGTGACACTCTGGGCCCGGAGCAACCAATCCAATAACGCCTTCAGATGTTCTCTATCCGAACGCGCAGGCAGGGGCATTCCACGATATTCCGGATATCGCAACTGAAATCTTATACGCTCTCTGTATTTCTTTAGTATAGCCATGCTTAACAAGTGTGATTCACTTAACCGCTTCCAGGAAGAACATCTGCTCCGGGCGGTTATCTATCTTTTCGATATCGGGGAGACGGCTGTCCATGTAAACCCGTTGCTCCACTACCTTAAATCCGGCTTCCCGAAACAATACCTCTAAAGACTCGTAATCGTAAAAATACCTGCAATGTTTCCCCTGACTGGTTTGATAACCGTAGAACCAGGCGTTGAATTTATCTCCGAAAGTAGCACCGGGATACCGATCCTGGCCATCGGGCAGCTTTTCAAAGAAGAAATCCCTGTCGCGCTCCAGGTACTTCCGGGCGATAAGCTGCAAATCCTGGCTTGCGAATCTGGCGATACCACCAGGTTTCAATATGCGCCGGACATCCTTGATTATCGCTGATCCGCGTTCCCGGGAGAAATAATTAATGGAGGATATACAAACCACAACGGACATGCTGTTATCCGGGAAGGGAAGCAGGCTTTTTTCAAGGTCCGCCATAAAATCAGCGCCTGGAAAAAGGTCTATATTCCAGTAGCCCGAAAGCAGGATAGACCCGCTACAAAGGTTTACCTTATCATACCGGCGATAGCCTTTGCGCCTGATGCTCCATGCTTTCAAATGCCTGTGATAAAGGAGCCTTATAGTATCCTTAATGGTCATCTCGGGTTGTTGCGCCGGGAGACCAGTTCTCCCCGCTTGTTAAAAATATAATAATTAAATCTATTTTCCCACAGGAACATGTTCGAGAACAGGTCTTTATTCCTTCGGTAAGCCTTTCGGATAGAATTTTCCCATTGAGAATGAGCCATCAGAAAATACTCGTAATCCTCGGTATCCCGCTGTTCATAGTTCTGGTACTCCATAAAAACAAGGGTATTTCCCACCATGCTTATATGCCATCGATGGAAATCCGGTTTCCGGGTGAAATTAAAGATGATATCGGAGAGGCGGGTGGGTGTTTCAATATAACCCCTTTTCCCAACCCTCATTATCTCTTCACAGGCTTGTTCAGGGTCTTTGACATGTTCCAGAACATGTGAGCAATAAACAAAATCGAATTCCTTATCCCGGAAGGGCAGATGTTCAATATCGGCCCCGGCGAAAGGGATGCCTTCGGTACAAAGGCGGTTATAACGGTGATGGGTTTCACCGGGGAATTTATCCACGATATGTGTAGCGTGAGAAAAGGGCTCTCCCCCGCTGCCAATATCCAGCACCTTATCACCCGGGCGAATTGAAAAATCAATAAAGCGGGTCTGGTAATCGGCCTTTTTCTCGCCGGAAAGCTCTGTTCTGGTATAAAATATCCAACCATAGTATTGCCGAAGATGAAATAGCCTCCGGAAAATATTTCTGAATTTCAGCAGTATCTTTTTCATTTTTATATCAGGGTTAAGTTGGTTTTTGCCAGAGACTGGTTCCCCAGAAAAAATCGAGGAAGGGTCCTGGCCCAAAGTGATAGTATTCCTTCCATTTTACAACCATCTCCTTTCCTTCTCCGTATGATTCCCGGTCGGAGTCATCCAGTACAAGGTAGCCGCCCGGTTTTACTTTATTTAAGGCATGATACATACAGGACGTTCGTGCCCGGCCATCGATCAGTATCAGGTCGAAATAATTATCGGCATATTGAAGGACGGCGCGGCAGTAGTCGTCGAAACAGAATTCCCCGTAACGGGGATCCCGTGAAATGTAATGGGGCAAGCTTTCCGGTGCTTTTGAAGCATCCCTTCTCCGGGGTTCTATAAGGAGGTATTCCAGATGGGAGGAATCACAGTTGCGCAAGCGTTTTGAGACCGCATTGTACCATTCGAGGTGGTGTTCAACGGAGACCAGTTCGGCGGTTCTTTTTAGCAGGAAAATGGTGGACCCTCCGCTGCCCCATTCGAGAACCTTCATCTCCTTATTCAGGTATTTCTGCAGCCAGTCGATTACGCTGAAGGGCATCCAGGGAATATCTTCCTCCAGGGCTGACCCGTTCCGGGCCAGGTATTTTAACCAGCGTAAGAAATACCTAAAAGTACCTGGATGCTCCCTAAATTGGCTCCACTGGCTCCGGTGTTCACGGATCGCCCTGATCCAACCCAACTAAACCACCTCCCAATGATTAAGTACCAGAAAATTGCCCTCGTTATCGTACTGGGTCTTGCCGGTCCCGAAAAAGTCCCCGCTTTCAACCTTGAGTTTAAAGGCATCCTGAACCCAATCGGATATCACCTCTTTGATGGTCACAAAAACAGTAATGAAATAATCGTCGGGGACCAGGGGCAGCCGGGGGATGGTACATAAAACAAAACCCTCTTTATTTATCAGGGTGAGGGGGTCTGAAGTGGTCAGGGTATTGAGATTGAAAATCCGTTCGCCATTACGGTTATTAAATCCGAGGGCTATATGAACATCCTTCGTTGGCGCTGTACCGGTGCTATATCCAAACTTAAGGGTGATATTAGCCCCGGAGGCCACTGTATTTAGTTGTGCTCCGGAATCATCCAGTAACTGCAGTCCGGTGATACGGAGTTGGCCGGTGCCCTTCCGGTCCACCCGCTGATGGAGGGGAATATTGACCACTTCTGAAACCAGCTGTAAATACTCCCGAATGACCTCCCTTGTATTCCCGGCGGATCGCATCTTGCCCTGTTCAAGGAGCAGGCATTTAGTGCACAAGCGCTGTATTGAAGCCATATTATGGCTGACGAAGACAAGCGTCCGGCCGGAGTTTGCCACCTCCTGCATCTTCCCCAAACACTTTTGCTGAAACTGAATATCACCGACTGCCAGAACCTCATCGATGAGCAAGATTTCCGGTTCCAGGTGGGCCGCTACGGCGAAAGCCAGTCTGACATACATCCCGCTGGAGTAGCGCTTGAGTGGTGTGTCAATAAAATCACCAACACCGGAAAAGTCCACTATTTCATCGAACTTCTTTTCTATCTCGTTCCTGGACATACCGAGTATAGCCCCATTTAAATAAATGTTTTCCCGGCCCGTCAACTCGGGATGGAATCCGGTACCAACTTCAAGAAGTGAAGATACCCGTCCCCTGAGCAGAACCTCACCTTCTGTAGGAGCGGTGATCCGTGACAGGATTTTTAAAAGCGTACTCTTTCCGGCGCCATTGCGGCCGATTACTCCCAGCACTTCACCCTGATTTATCTCCAGGTTGATCCCCCGGAGAGCCCAGATATATGGCTTGTTTCGCTTCTTCTGACCACTTAACCTTCGGAGAGGGGCCTTTACCAGGTTCATCAGAATGTCCCGGAGTGCCAGGTATTGCTCGCGCTCACCTATCCGGTAACACTTGCCTAAATTCTCAATTTTAATCACAGTATCTGTTTTCATCTCATATTATATCAGCAAAGTATCGCTCCACGGAGCGGAAATAAACCAACCCGCCAATGAAGAGGGCAACGGTGATTGAAATGGAAATCCCCACCATGCCATAATTTATTGGTTGATGACCGATAAGCATTGCCCGGTGTGCTTCGATGAAACCAGTCATAGGATTGAGCATCAATAACCAGCGGTACTTTCCGGCAATGGACACCGGGTAGATAACCGGGGTCATAAACAGGAGCAACTGCACGAAGAAAGGCACCACATATCGAACATCGCGGTATTTAACATTGATCGCTGAAAGCCAAAAACTCAAACCCGCAGCGAACATCCAGGTAAAAAAGAGGATAACCGGTACCAGCAGGATTGTCAGCGGTGGTAAAAACCGATAATATATCATCATTCCAAACACAAGTATAAAAGCGATAAGATAATCCAGCAAGCCCACCATGGTAGAGGAAAGGGGAATAAGCAAACGCGGAAAATATATCTTGGAGATCAGGTTAGTGTTAGAGATCAGGCTGTTGGAAGCCTTGGTAACGGAATTAGCAAAATAGGTCCAGAGCAAAAGGCCGGAGTAAGAAAAAAGAGCGTAGGGGATTCCTTCCGAAGGGATCTTTACTACTTTTCCGAAAAAGAGTGTGAACACGACCATGGTAAGGAATGGTTGAAGCACTGCCCATATACCCCCGATAACGGTCTGCTTGTAACGCACCTTGATATCCCGCATAGTCAGGGTGAAAAGCAGTTCACGATAACGATAAAGCTCCTTCAGATTCACTCCGATCAGGCCCTTCTGGGGTTTAATTTTCGTTAGCTCTTTCACCGCTGCCGGTTTCCTTCGTAAAACTGTTGGTAAAGCCTGATATACTGATTCTGGAAATTGGCCACCGATTGCTCTTGAACGACCCGAGCCATATTATTCCGGTAAACCGGCAGAAGCTGATCATAATCACCTTCCGCGTAATTTTTAAGTATTTTGCATAGCTCCTTTGTTGAATTCCACCGGTAGAGTAAACCGAGTTGATTATCTCCTATAATACTTTGAAATATCGGTATATTGGATGCGATGATCGTTTTTCCACGGGCAATAGCTTCGTTAAGCGGTCCACTCTCCCCCTCGAAACTGGGCCGGTAGGGAAGCAAAAGACCGTCAGAAAGAAAGAAAAGCTCCTCCTTCTCACGGTTGGAAAGGTAACCGGGAATCAGTTCGATAGAATCAACAGCTTTGGCATCTATCATCTTGCGCAGCTTGAGCTCGGAAAAGTGAAGGGGGGTTCCGGCAATGATTATCTTGAGGCGCCTTTGGGTTTGCGAGTGTAACTGGTTTACTGCACGGATCAGCAGGTCCGCTCCCTTGTCCACCCGCCAACCCCCAAAGAGCAGGAGTATTCTATCAAAACCACTGCAATTATAACGGTCAGCGAGAATACCCCGATCAAAATTCCGTTCGGGAACCGGTGGAATGAAATATGGAATTACGGTAAACCGCTCGGGCTTAAGGCCGAACCGGGAGAGGAGTTCACGGTGGATAAGTTCACGGTGAACAATTATATGATCCAGTATTTTCCGGTTAAATAGGCGGCGAAGGCAGAATCCCCGGTATCGCCCAATGGCTGAGTTGAAGGCCCGGGAGAGGATGCCCCTTTTCTTTGGACGATGCAACCGGCTCCAATGTTGGGTGCCTATGATGCTGAGTCCGCCCTTCCCACCCGCTCTTAAAGCCCTGTATAAGGGAATGATATAAATATCCAGGTAAAGGAGGTGCAAAAGAACGATACCATTCTGATGGCAGTAATGAACGACCTCCTGTAATTTATGCCTGTAGTATTTGTGGAAAGCTAATTTACCGTTCTGATGATGGGTTTTACCAATAATGACCAGCTTTACATTTTGAATCAGGACTTGATCCAGTTGATTTTGCAGGTCTTCAGTTATGAATAACCAAACCGAATAACCATTGGTCTGCAAGGCCCGAAGCAGGTATCCCAGATATTCTGTGAAATGGCCTTCATTCTGGGTTTCAAATATTGCGATTCTGCGTTCTTCCATAATCTCGAATTCATAATAAATTTGCTGACTGGTATAAACCCGTATCCAGCGTCAATTATTAAAAACCAATAGCGGAACCTCCCAGTCTAATATATTACAGCATTAAAACAATAAACCTAAACCAGGAGTTCTAACGCAAATAGTGAAAATAAGATACCAAATAGCGTGGAAAAAAGCAAGATGTTTTAATTCTATAATTATTACTTCACTACCGGACTTTAATATGTTTGGGCTGTTTTTTGCAACTAAATTGCATAAGAACCATAAACTTAAGTTTAATTTTCCCGATCCGAGCCTTGGAATTTAACCCTTATCTTCCCTCGATAGTTATTTCACAGCTATCTTCAAGTAGTATCCAGTATCCGTTCGGTTTGATAAG
>JAFGGQ010000054.1 GCA_016930435.1 bacterium | reverse complement strand
TAATGAAAAATTCGTAAAAAACAGGCGAAATTTTATTAAAGAAAAGATAATGCAGAATTTAGGTTATAATCTTTTATGATTTCTGTCTTTCTAACATCCGACTAAACTGCAAAAGAACCAAAATAATAAAACCCAACCTTCACTTTATCTGTTGAGTTCCTGGAAATTCTTGATCTCGGTATGGGGATAGAATGCCGCCCAGGCAAACCAATATGCATTAAAACAGCGGGTTGATCTCAAACAGCTTCCCGCCCGGGGTCCGCCAATGGCTTCACCAAAGATATTCCATAAATTCCCCTCATTATCGGTCATGATTACCGGAAGGGCTTCCTGAACAGCTTTGAATTCAAGCACCACGTCCTCTTCCATAGTACGGTAATAACTAATTACGCATCCCATGGCTCCCGACCCTCCTATCAGGATCGGCTCACCAAAGAGATGTGAATTGCAAATGGCAATACTATCGGGGAATTCCTGGGGCAGAAAAGCGACTGCCTGGTCATCATGGATGATACCGTGTATCCGTGTTTTGCCTGGCAAACGGCCATCGTTATGTGCCATTTCTACCATAAGCAGATCATTGTTTTCGCGGTAATCATCATAAGGATATTGTCCGTAGGGCCTGCTGTAACCAGTCTGTGTATTCAACACAGAAGACCCTGGGAACATCGCCTGCCAAGCCTCCCAGGTCATTTCCACCAGTGGATAAAGAAGCGCAATCTCACCCGCCCGGTCACCTCGAACGGACTGCATTTTCATCTGAGACCAGTGGCTGTTGGTTAACCGGTCGTAGAGTATCAGATTTGAATTATAGAGCAAGCCTGTTACTCCAAAACCATTGACATCCTCCCCGTAACTACGATCCCATACTATCCCGGAACCGGTAAGAGGGCAATAGGAAATGCTGTAATAATAGTCATCAATCCTGTCATTAACTGCCTCATGCCAGTTTAAAATGGAGATTGGATATGCTTTGACCTGATCACCGAGTTTAATTCCCAGGAAAAATCCCATTTTATCGGGAAATGAATAAGCGGATGCCAGGCTGAATTTGGGGTCTTCAATAGCAGGAATACCATCCTTTTATCCATTTTATTTGGACTATTAATCCATAGAACCATTTTTTTGCAACTAATTTTGTACATAAAATATTTTTTTTATTGTATTTCTGTTATTAAAATATACATTTACTATTTCAATTAACTGAGGTATCAGGTTCTTTTAGAAGGCTGGATAAACTTATTGAAACATCTTGACAATTTTGAGTTTTAGATAAATGGACACATACAATTTAATTAACAATTCTGACATACATCCGCGCTTAGCTGATTATTGGTTCCCTTTTATATCCCTTATAAGCCTGAAATATTTTTTTATTCAACTCGTTTTTCCGCAAAACAATTTAAGAAGGAGTTCCCGATGAAGAAAGCCATTACCATTTTATCCCTATTTTTATTTACTGGTCTCTGTTGGGGAGTACCCATGGAGATCGCTTACCAGGGTCGGTTAACCTCGTTAGCCGGAGTGGGAATAAACGATACCGTTGAGATCGTTTTTCGTCTCTATGACGATCCCGCTGCGGGAACAATGCTCTGGGAGGAGACCCATACAGGCATTATAGTTCAAAACGGTCTTTTCGATGCTTTACTGGGTTCGCTTAACCCTATTACCCTGAATTTCAGTGAGCAATACTGGCTCTCCCTTGAGGTAGAAAGGGACACTCTGGCGCCCCGGGTTCAGCTCAGTTCAAGCCCTTATGCCATTCGGGCAGGTTCGGTCGATTCTGTACCCGGGCTCGAACAGGACGATCTGTCTGATAATAACCTGGATGATATAGGCGATGTAAATATAGCAGGCATTCTCAATGGCGATGTGCTGCGTTGGAATCAGGCTGCCGGGGAATGGCAGCCCACCGGCCTTGCCACCGACTCCACCGGCGACAACTGGGGCTCGCAGGTCGTTGTACATAACCCATCATTGATCGGAAACGGCACCGCTGCTTCTCCCCTGATGGTTGATTGGGATACACTGACCAATTATTCCATTACCGAACATTCCCACCTATTCAATAACCTTATCGGGATGATACGCGACGCCCAGGTACCCGATGACATCACTGTTCTCTATGCGGACAGCACCGGCGCAATCCTCTGGGAGGATATTATCGGCACACCCGATTCCCTGAAGGTAGATACTATGACCGCCTACTGGGACAGTATTCGAAATATTCCTCCAGATTTTGCTGATGGCATCGACGACATCGATACCACCATTGCCGATTGGAACTTTCTTAAAAATATCCCCGCTGACATCGCTGACGGCGATGATTTAGATACCGCAATCGCTTACTGGGAAAGTTTACGCAACATCCCAACCGGATTCGATGATAACATTGACAACGTGGATGATGAGGACTGGCTCATCGACGATGCAAACAATTATGTTTATAATACTACCGATTTCGTGGGAATTGGCACCGCCTCTCCCCAATATCCGTTACATGTGGTTGATGGCGGGGCAGACTATGCTTTTTATTCCGAAGGGAATCTTAAAATAAACAGCGGTATCGATTTCGGAACCGGTTTCGGCGATTCAAACCAGGTTTTGATGGCGGATGGAGAAGGTAATTGCGATTGGCAAACCATTGATTTGACCGGAGCCTTCCAGTTAAATGACCTTGAGGATGTGGATACCTCCGGAGTGGTCGATGGCCAGGTGTTAAAATGGATCGCGGTTGCCGGCGAGTGGAGACCATCCAATGATGTGGGCGGTCCCGCCGGCGCTGACAACTGGGGTACCCAGGTGGTTACTCATAACACTTCCTTAACTGGTGATGGAACCCCTGCTCAACCCCTGGGAATTCAATGGCAAACGCTGGAAACCTATATCAACAATAATATAGTCCTGGATGATCTAAATAACGTAAATACTGCCGGCGGAGCTGATGGACAAATTCTGACCTGGGTGGAAGCCGCCGGCCAATGGCGCCCCATGGCCCTGGATTCCGGATCGCTCGGCGATAACTGGGGTACCCAGATCGTCTTTACCGATACATCCCTGCTCGGGGATGGAACCGCAGGGAATCCTCTTGAAGTCAGTTGGGATACGCTTAACTCTTACGCAACGGTTAATTGGAGCCTGGATGATCTGGTTGACGTTGAAATCGGAACTTTCTCTACCGATATGGCGCTCGCCTGGGATAACGAAGACAGCATCTGGAAACCCATGTTTGATAACGACCAGGATATGTCCAACGAGCTTATAGATTCACTAATCTGGTATGATGTGCCTCCCGGTGATACTATGTACCATACCCTGAGGGTGGTGGAACACTCAATCGAAAAGGATGTGATCATCCCCGTCGATGAGGATGACTTAAGCGATAACAGTATTAATGATTTGAATGATGTGAACACTACCGGGGCAGCCAGCGACCAGATATTCCGGTTTGACGGCACCACATGGCAACCTTACAATTTCGAAACCATGCTAAATACTTCGGATATCTCTGACCTTGGTGATGTGAATGGTGATAGCCCAATTGCCGGAGATGTTTTGGAATGGAATGGTACGGACTGGGGACCGGGTACCAATATCGGCTCTATTGTCAATACCTGGCAGGATTACAGTGGATATTTAACCCCTTCAGTGGATGATGTTATTGATTTTAAAATATTTGATGCCGACTCTTTAATCGGAGTTAAGCTTTATGATGTAAACACTGCTTTAGGAGGGGGAGGAAATCCCTGGTATGGAATGTATATTGACCGGCGGGGAGCTTCAGCATCAGATGGGGTAGGTTTACGGGCTGCTGCTGCTACAGCCGGCACTGTTTCACCCGGCTCTGAATTCATCGGGGTGATGGGTTTAGGAATGGGCGGTGACGTAGTTTATGGTGTTTTCGGCGATGGAGATGCACCCGGAGCAGGGGGTACCGGCTATGGTGTTTACGGCATCGGGAAAAATTATGGCGTTTATGGCGAAGTGGAACTCTCAAACGGCTATGGTGTTTATGGTAAAGCGCTAACCTATGGTGTTTATGGTAGAGCAACTGCAACAGAAGGTTATGCACTATATGGACAAGGTGTTGGGTACGGACTCTATGCCACAGCTTCTGCAACAAATGGTTACGCCGGATACTTCGAAGGGGATAGAACCTACTTCAGTGGAAATGTGGGTATTGGCAGAACCTCACCCACCACGAAACTCGATGTAAATGGAAGGATAAAGGACAAGACGGGCTGGGTTATGCCAGTTGGTACAGTGGTTCCTTATGCCGGTAGCAGTGCCCCGGATGGTTGGTTATTATGCGATGGGACATCTTATTCTACAACAACATATAATGACTTACATACGATTATTGGTTATACCTATGGAGGTAGCGGATCTACCTTCAATGTCCCGAATCTGAAAGGACGAGTAATTGTTGGAATTAACGGCAGTGATAGTGATTTCGATAATCTTAACGATAATGGTGGCGAAAAATATCATACCCTAACCATTTCAGAAATGCCTAGTCACAACCACGGAGGATCAACTGGTGATAATGGCGAACATCACCATTATCTGGAAGGCACTTCTGCTGACGGTTTAACTTTCAGAGATAGATATTACCCTGGCGATGAGACAGTAGATCTGGATTTTGGCGGGGGGTCAAATTCGGATCCTGGCGATGAGCGCTGGAGAGGCAGAGCGTTTAGCAACTATACCGGTGAACATGATCATTCCATTAGCTCTCAAGGTGGTGGGGATGCTCACAATAATTTACAACCGTATAGAGTATTAAATTATATCATAAAATACTGATACAAACGATGAAAATATTAACAGGCGGCTTACAATGCTAAGACTTAAAGCAATTACAGGTAGTTTAATCTTGATTATGCTGGTTACTAATCTGGTCTTCGGTCAATACCGGCATTCCCCCCCGGGTAAGGTAGAGATTCCCCTTAATTTACCGGCAAATCTGTCTGACCACGAAACCATCCCTTTCGACAATGCGCTTAATGGGCCCGGAGATATGTTCGTAATTTATTCCCTGTATTCCGATCAGAATACCATACTAAACTCCAAAATTATTCCCATTCATTACCAATGTGATCGGTTCGAACTCCTCGGTGATATCGGGACTCTGTATCCTGCCCGGGACAACTTCCTTCTCTGGGAGGATATACCTGAATATGGCTATCAGAAATCCTTACCCCGATCCTCCCTTGAAGATCAGGAAGTACTTATTTCAAGCCAGGAGGCGGCTCCTAATTTGAATATCCGGTTGGACGACGGTACCACCGTCTGCATCAATCTGGTTTATATCAATTTTGGGGAGGTCTCTCTTGTGGGACATACCAAAATAATGCTATCGGAGGTTTATGATCATACCGCAATTGATCTAAAGACCGCCCGGGAAATACCACATACTTATCGGCCGGATGAAAGCTGGTTTGCAGTCAAAAGCCATTTTGCTATGACACCGGATGGGAAGATCCAGGTCAGCCCTGAACCCATTTTCTGGGGGAGGTCCACCCATGGCCTCTACCAAAGTCGGGATCCTCTGGATAATTCAGTGATAGGCGTTGGTTACAGCAATTACGAATTCCAAGCCTTGGCTTTTAAGGAAACAAGCCGAAGCGAAGAAATCTTGAATACGCTTATTTATGCTTCGCCTCCAAGCACAAGATCAGTGGTGCTGACCGACCGGAAAGGACTGGATTTTCAGATCGATCAAACAGTCTGGTTCAGCGGTGCCCAATTCAGGGGGAGCGCTCCTTTCCCCTCCAGTGAACCCTACCCTTATACTATTAAATATGCCGTGAATGAGCATCCGGTCAAAACCCTTTTCACCCGATCACTGCTGCAGAGCTTTCTACCGCAAAAAGACCTCAGCGCGGAGACTAAAACCATTTTAGGCCTGGCAACTGACCGGGATGATACCGATGGCGATGGCCTTTCCGACCGCCTGGAAATATTGATGAATTCTGACCCTACAGATCCATACACAGAAGGGGATGAACTTAACGATTACCAATTGTATTTTGAGATGGGCATGTTTCCGCCTCTTAACCGACGTGATTTCCCCGCTGAAATGCAGGCTCCCAAACCTAAAAGGTACTCCTTCGATGGTAATCCTTCTACTACAATCCGGCCCATAGCCAAAAAACGGGGCGCGCCACTTGAATTCAAACATAAAAAGCTTATTGAAGCAGGGAGGACTGAAGAAGCCGCCCAGGTCAAACGAAGGTTTCACAATATAGCCATTCTCACCCTGTACGGGGAGGAAGCATTGGCTGACTATCACAGAATGGACTATTACGACAGAATGCTTCGCTTCACTCCGGATTGGGATACATTACTTTATGGTTC
>JAFGGQ010000053.1 GCA_016930435.1 bacterium | reverse complement strand
GATAAACTCTTTAAAATCAAGCTTTAATTTGAAATTACCCGTTCAGTGCTGTTCAACAGAGAATAGATGATTCACCTGTTTTTCAGTTTTCGAGGGTGGCCTTCATAGTTATGGGGACTTTCAGGGCTCTTGAGACAGGGCATCCTTCCTTTGCCTTTTGGGCAATGCTTTGGAAGGTTTCCTGTTTAGCACCAGGTATTCGGGCAATTAGGTCGAGATGGATAGCGGTTATTGAGAAACCGTTGTCTGTTTTTTCCAGGGTGACCGTTGCGGTAGTATGTATTTTTTGGGGTACCAAATCCACTTCTCCTAAAAGCGCTGAGAGGGCCATAGAAAAGCAACCGGCATGAGCAGCGCCGATTAGCTCTTCGGGATTGGTACCGATTCCCTCCTCGAATCTGGAGCCGAAGGAGTACTGGGTATTTGAAAGTACCCCGCTGTCCGTTGTGAGTAACCCTTTACCACTTTTTAATGAACCTTCCCATACCGCTGATGCCTTTCGTTTCATCATTCCTCCAAATAGTTATTGATTTCAGGAAAAATCCCATAGCAATAGTTATTGACAAATATTTGCTGTTCTATACGGCTTCTATAGTAGAAGGGGGCTTTTTGGTGATGTTGTAAGTAACGCTGACAACTCCGGGTACCTCGGAAGTCAGTCTATCCGCCAACCGGTCATAAGTGTCGTAAGGCAGCCGTGTGGGGGATCCGGTCTTAGCATCCTTGCTCTCCCAGCATCGCACTTCTATCTGAAAACCATAATTTCTTTGGCCGTTCTTGATACCGGTGACCTTATCCTGGTGGAGAATAGCCAGGTATTGAAAGGCACCGCTGTCCTGAAGTTCCTCTTCCACGATCAGGGTAGCTTTCCGGACCAGGAGTATCCTTTCCGGCGAGGCTTCTCCGATAACCCGGGTAGCTAAAGCCGGGCCGGGAAATGGAGGGCGATTATAGATTTCTTCGGGCAAACTCAGCAGCTTTGCCAATTCCCGAATGGCTGGTTTCCGCAACTGAATAAGGGGTTCCAGAACAAGATAGCCATACTGTTCCTGGGTGTCGATGCCTAATTGCTCAAGGATATTGTGTTGCCTCTTTATTCCGGCGATAGTTTCCTCCACATCGGTATAATTAGTTCCTTGAAGCAGATACTTAGCTCCGGTATCCTTCACCAGTTTTCCAAACACCTTTTTATAGAATGTTTGGGTGATAGCTTCGCGCTTTTCCTCGGGATCGGTCAAACCCTTCAGGGCAGCGAAAAAATCATCCCGGGCATCGATCAATTCCACTGGGATTCCCATATCGTTGAAGAGGGAGACTATCCATTCCGGTTCGCCCTGACGCATTAAGCCGTTTTCAATGAAGTAGCTTTTAAGCCTGTTACCCAGCGCCTTATGCCCAAGAATGGTTACCACCGAGGAATCGACGCCTCCGGAAAGGGCATTAATGGCAAAACCATCCTCAACAGTACGGGCTATCTCCCTGACCTTGTCTTCAAAAAAGCTATCCGCTGAGAAATCTTTGGTTAAAATTTCAGATATATTCATGTCATGCCCCCTGGGTAAATGAGTTTTATTTTTTATCATATATTTTATATTCCGCTCTTACCGAACGGATCTTTTTCCAGGCGTAAACTGAAAGGATTATTGCCACCACGAAAAGGATGATCCCGATCACTCCCAGCTCGTAATGTCTGTGTATCAATAGATTATGATAGACCAATGTGCCTAAACCGGAAAGGGTTATGGCCATCATGAAAAGCATTGGAATAAGGGTAAACACGGCATTTTTCCGCTGGTTGATCAGCCAGACGGTTATAGCCAGGAGTGCGAGGGCGGCCAGGAGCTGATTAGCTGATCCGAAAATAGGCCAGATGGCTTTCCATTTACCGGAAAACGCCAGTAAAGCAGCGGGAATAATGGTGATTATAGTGCTGATGTAGCGATTGGAGTGGAGGATATTCTTTTGGGACGGTCTGTCGAAAAATTCCTGGAAGGCATAGCGGCCCAAGCGGGTAGCGGTATCCAGGGATGTCAGGGCAAAGGCTGATACGGCCAATGCGACGAAAGATATTCCGGTGTTTCTGGGCAGGCCTAAAGATGTCGCAAATTCCCCGATACCCTTGGAAAAAATTGCCACGGGGCCCTCTGTTTTAATCATTTCCAGATAGTTGCCCTTGGTAAGCGTGATTGCAGTTACCAGGGCGATTACAGCCAGGAAGCATTCGATAAGCATTCCTCCATAGCCCACTAATTTAGCATCGGATTCATTGTTAAGCTGCTTGGCGGATGTGCCGGAGGTAACCAGCGAATGGAAGCCGGAGATAGCTCCACAGGCCACAGTTACGAAGAGTATGGGAAACAGAGTTCCCAGCTCCGGAACTGAAAATTGGGTGAAGGCAGGGCTTTGAAGTGCTGGTTTATAGGTCAGGATTCCCGCCAGCGCGACGAGTAGCATGGCATACAGCATAAATGAATTCAGGTAGTCACGGGGTTGGAGCAGTACCCAAACCGGCGTGACCGAAGCGATAAATATGTAACCCAACAATATCCAGGTCCAGATTCCCTGGGAAAGCTGAAGGGGATAGCGGAGTCCAATGCCGATAGCAACGAAGAGCAGAATGACCCCGATAATGGATGTGATGGTGAAGTTGATCCGGGGATTTCGCTGTACAAATCCAAAGGCAATTGCAATGATCATAAATAGAAGCGATGCGCTTGCCGCTGAAGGTACATTAGTGAATGTTTGGGCGACTATGACCGTGAATACGGCAATTACCAATACGATGGTTGCCCAGGAAAACAGCAGAAACAAGATTTTTCCGGTACTTCCTATTTCATCCTCGATGATCATGCCTATGGATTTGCCTTTATGGCGGACGGAAGCGATAAGGGATGTGAAATCGTGCACGGCGCCCATGAAAATACCCCCGATTACTATCCACAATAAAACCGGCACCCATCCGAACACTGCTGCGGTAATTGGCCCTATAATTGGAGCGGCACCGGCAATTGAAGCGAAATGGTGCCCAAGCAGAACCGCCTTGCGCGCAGGAACATAATCTACACCATCAGATTTCTCATGTGCAGGTGTGGGCCGGGAGGGATCGATCTCAAGCCTCCTGGCAACAAAACCACCATAAAAAATGTAGCCAATTATAAATATTATTGCCGAAAACAATACAATTAAAATGATCATAAAAAACCTCTCGTTTTATGATTCAGGATATTTGACCCTAAAAATTCAGTAATAATAATAGGAATATCCTCTGAAATGACAAGTAAAAATCTTATTATTTCCATTTGGGTTTGTAATCGTTAAACTTTTTAAAATAAATACGGATATGGGTAGTTTATTATCAGAATTTGGCCAGTGAGTAATCAATTGAGTAGTT
>JAFGGQ010000052.1 GCA_016930435.1 bacterium | reverse complement strand
ATATTGTCTATACGGTTCAGTAATTCAGGACGCAGTACCCTTTTAACCTCGCTCTTTAACTCACTTTCCAATTTATGATGCTCTTCCAGTTGATCGTCTTTGGCAAATCCCATTCTTTGGGTATTATCCCTCTTGGTTCCGATATTTGAAGTCATAATAACAATAGTATTCCGGAAATTTACTTTTCTTCCGAAGCTGTCGGTAAGCACACCGTCTTCGAGTACCTGAAGCAGCAGGTTATAAACTTCAGGGTGGGCTTTTTCTATTTCATCGAACAGGATTATGGAGTATGGGTGCCGGCGCACTGGTTCGGTGAGCTGGCCTCCTTCTTCATATCCCACGTAGCCGGGGGGCGCTCCAATCAGCCGTGAGGTGGAGAATTTTTCCATATATTCTGACATGTCGATCTTAACCAGGGCGTCTTCCTGTCCAAACAAGTAACGGGTTAAAACCCTGGCCATTTCAGTTTTCCCAACTCCTGTGGGCCCTAAGAAGAGAAAGGTTCCAATGGGCTTTCTGGGATTGGAGATGCCGGCTTTGGACCGCCGAATAGTCTGAGAAAGGGCGGAAATTGCTTTATCCTGCCCGATCAATTCCCGGGAAAGATGGGCCTCCATTTCCAGCAACCTGATGGAATCATCTTTGTTCAATTCCTTCAATGGGATCCCTGTCATCTTGGATACGATTTTAACAACATCCTCGCGGAGTACCACCGGTTTTCTTTCGCTGGTTTTCCTCTCCCACTCCTTTTCGCTCTCTGCCAATTGACGGGCTATCTTACCCAGATCATCCCTGATCCTGGCAGCCTTCTCAAATTTCTGGGCAAAAATTGCCTCCTTTTTTTCCTTCTCCTTGATGGCAAGTTCCCTCTCGACCTCGATAATCTCCTGTGGTTTTATATATTCAGCCAGATGGACCATCGCTCCGGCCTCATCGATCAGGTCGATGGATTTATCAGGCTGGAAATGCTCCGGAATATAGCGGTCGGATAATCGTACTGCCGACTCTATGGATTCATCGTCGATGATCACATTATGGTGTTCCTCATACCGGTGGCGCAATCCACGGAGTATCTTGATGGTGTCCTGATAGGTGGGAGGGTCCACTATAATGGTTTGGAATCTTCTCTCCAGCGCTCCATCTTTTTCGATATATTTGCGGAACTCACCAAGGGTAGTAGCCCCGATGCATTGCATTTCACCGTTTGCCAATGCCGGTTTAAACATATTGGACGCATCCAAAGCCCCTTCCGCCCCTCCTGCTCCCACAATTGTGTGAATCTCATCAATGAATACTATGATATTTTTGTCGCCGGTAATATCCTTCATCAGGGCTTTGATTCTTTCTTCAAATTGTCCGCGGTATTTTGTACCGGCTACTAAACCGGTAAGGTCAAGGGCTATAATCTGTTTATCCTGAAGAAGATAAGATACTTTTTTATCCGAGATACGCTGTGCCAGGCCTTCCACAATAGCCGTTTTACCTACGCCCGGTTCACCCAGAAGGACGGGATTGTTCTTTTTCCTCCTGGTCAATATTTGGGCCATGCGCTCGATCTCCTTATCCCTGCCAATAACCGGATCAAGTTCACCCTTGAGGGCCATTTCGGTAAGATTTCTTCCGAAGTGTTTGAGCATCGTGCTCTTCTTTGCTGACCGTTGCAGATTGCCGATCTCACTCCTGTCTTGCCCCTTTCGGGAAAACGACTTCCCTTCAAGCTCCTGATAAACATCATCATAGGTGACATTGTACATGAAAAGAACCTGGGAAGCAAGGCTCTTGGTCTCCCTAAGCATTGCCAGGAACAGATGCTCTGTTCCGATCTTCTTGGAACCTAATTGACGGGCTTCTGCTGACGCCTGCTCAATAGCCTTGTTCGCCCGGGCGGTCATTACTATGTGTCCGAGAAAATAACTGGAGACCTCGCCTACATCCAACATATCCTCAATAGCATCCTTGATGGCATTAAGATCAACCCCAAAAGCCTCCATTAATTGAGCGGCTTTTGATTCAAGCTCCCTGATCATCCCTAATAGCAGGTGCTCCGTCCCGATATAATTGTGCCCTAACCGGGCTGCCTCTTCACGGGAATACTGAAGAACCCTCTTAAAATTAGGTGAATAAGCACCATTCACCTTGATCCTCTCCTATTCGTTCGGGAACCGAGGTATATAATTGAAGCAGAGTAAAGTGTTTTTAATAATCTCAATTTAGAATACTTCTTTTTCGTTGCATTTACAGACTTTTGTAATTTCTTCACGATAACGATAGGTTTTCTTTTCATCATCAACCAGATAGGGTTTTACTACCTTGATAATTTGTATTCCACCGCCACAAACCGGGCAAATAGCATGTCTGGGGCCAGTTCCTTTGGCTACCTTATCCGCAAATGTTCTCTTTTTCCGTGCCATCTCTCCTCCTTCAATCTATACTTTATTGCACTTTTCCTGTTAAAATCGGCTTTAAATATAGTAATTATAATTATAAAGTCAATAATATTAAAGTAATTTTAACTATTTTAATCGATTTCTCCAGCATCATTTTGTTTAGCTTCTCGTTTGGCCTTCCTATAGTCCCGCCATAATTCATAATAATAGTTAAAGTCAATGGAAGCCTGCATCAGAAATTCCCGGCGTACCTCCCGGGGGGATTGGATATCCCCGTCTCCATTATCATCTTCATAACGCTGATTATACCTGACCCCTAATTTGACTGATTTATGTGGAATGATGCTGATTTTGATTCCGAACCCAGAACCATTGCTCATAAGACCAAACAACTTCTCAACGTGGTCCTGTTGAATATAAAAATAAAAATTCTCCACATAAGGAACCTGTTTCAGCCTGAATTTTATATCGGCGAAAAAGCTGCGGTCTATCTCCTCCCCCCTGGTAACATCCCTGAATTTACTTGTAATTGTGAACCAATTGGGGATGAAAAAGAGCAAGCGATTGTTCCAGCCATAAAGATAGTTGCCGATATCCTGCAGTTGGGCTTCTTTAGATCGGAGGATCAAGCGCTCCTCTTCAAGTACCCATACCGTTTTGTCCCGCTCGTAATATCTGTTAAATAATGCGGATTGGAAATGCCTTGTCTGGAATTCCAGGCCCACTCCAAACCGAAAATAAACAAAGTTGAAGTACAAATTTGGAAACGACAAGCCTTGTCCTCCTTTAAAAAGAGCGCAGAATTCACCTGATATATCGGTTTTAAAGTACTTCATATTAGTTAACACCTTCATAAAATCAAGGCTGATACCATGAACGCTTCGGTTGTCAACTTCCCTCAATGAAAATGGTTCATTTGCTAAGATGATAGAATCTGCTGCGGTGTTTTTTGTATTGGGTTGTGGGTCCACTTTGTCCGGGTAATCATCCCCGTCGGAATCCGGCACATCGGCAAATTGATCCATATCCCCCATATAAGAGAGACCCAGACGCATATTATCTTCCACATTCCAGGCCAGGCGCCCTCCGATAACGGTGGGATCCCAGATACGGTTTACTATGAGGTGCGTTTCTATTTCCCTGAACCTTAACTGAAAATCCAGACCAGCCTTCTTTTCAAAGGGATAATTGATACTATTGGTATATCGCGAGGTGAGAAGGCCATACCCCAGACTGGAACTCTCAATGTTGCCTCCCAGAAGATAAAGAACCTCGTTACGATCCCCATAACGAAGATAATTTATCTTATTTACCAGATCGCTCCATTCATCCCAATCCTGATTTCTGAAATGACCCTGATCATCGAAAGCAAAGAATATATCATAAATTAGTGCGAACTTCCTGATATTGATAACATAAACAAATCCAAATAAATTATAGGTAACATCCTCATAAGAAGCCCGTCCCCCGGTCCCTTTGAATCGGGAACGAAACCACTTCTCCTTCTTTACCATAGAGGGGATCCGGAGGTTAATGTCTTCGGTATAAATATATGTCGCTCCCAGTAAATTGCGGATATATTGCAAATCCTTTTTCCAGGATGCATAGCGGCTGGTGATCTCTTTTGGAGTAGCCTCCATTATGCCCTTGTCCAAATTATACATCATTCCCTTGTTGATGAGCACCTGCTCACCCTTCGAGATTATCTTCACCGGTTCATCTGAAAAAACAGCAAGGAAGGTGGAAAAACTATCAAGTTGTGAAATTAAAAACTCGACCTTGCCCAGGAGCACTCTGTCTGCACCAATTAACAATACCGTTGGTTGTTGTTTATTTTCCTTTAATTGCTGGATCGCAATACTACCCGACTGGTATTCCAGGAAAAGGGTATCATTTCGGAAACTGGTATTCAGGGATGATCTGCCTTCGATCCCCATTAAGTTATCCTTGGACAGGGAAACGATAGCGAGCCCTTTGTACTTCACATCAATCCTGCTTTGTGTAACCAACGGAAGGAACATTCCCGGATATTCGGGTTTAGCCAATTTTGAGAAGTCCCCCTCTCCCCCCACTTCTACCTCTGTTTTCAAACAATAGATAACCGTATTACGCCATAAGGCTTCAGTCGCAAGGGTATCGGCCAATAATGGAACAGCAAAAACCGCTGTTAAAAATACTATCAGGCAGATTACCTGAATATTATGTTTCATCTTTGATTTTATTGATTGGGATCAAAGTTCTCCTTCGAGATCATTTCACCGGACCTATATATAATTTCCCATACCTTATTGCCCTGTTCGTCCCAGAAGATCTCCGGACCGTTCTTTACACCTTTCCGGTAAGTACACTCATACCTTTTTTCCCCATTATCATAATAGTTTATCTTTTTACCGTCTATCTTGCCCTGATTGTAGTCTGTTTCCTCTTCGACTTGCCCGTTTTCATACCAGATCACCGATTTACCATGCGGGGTGCCATAGTCAAAATTAATCTCATACTCCTTATTCCCGTTCTTATACCATTTTGTTTTTGTTCCGTTAAGCACGTCATTGTTATAGTTGCTTTCGATCTCTTTCTGCCCGTCGGGAAACCAGGAATATGAAGGGCCATATCGCAATCCTTCACGGTAATGCACTTCTTTGATTTTATTGCCATTCATATCCCATTCCACTGCTCTGCCGTTAGGTTTAGTATTCCCATTGTACTCTATCATCTTCTTCTTAACCCCAGGTTCCCAATATTCCAGGGTCATCTTAATCACGCCGTCTTCATATACATAGAATGATTTTGGCTCGCCATCCTCGAAATACTCATAGGGCTCTGAAAAAAGAAACATCGTAGAATCAATACGAAGGCTATCTAGTGACGCGGTTTCATTATCAGATGGTCTTTTTGAGGATTTACTCCTGGATATTATATTCTTAAAACGGTCTTTTACATCCTCGCCAGATTTACTGCAGAATATAATCTGGATAGATGCTAATAACAATAAATAAAATGTGATTTTTCTGAACGTGGAGTTAATCATAATAAAAATACAAACTTCATATTTGATCGCTTTTATTCAAAAAAAACGCTCAAAATGCTGACCTTGATTACCCGCTGGGAAGTTCACTTAGGCAGCGCTTCCTTGCTTTTCTGGAACGGAGTCAATCCCTTTTTGTGCTGATACATAGAATCCGGGAGATCCGTGGGTATAACCTGATTTACTTTGATCTTACTGATCCTAAAGGGACCGTCGCTGCCCCTTCGGTAATTTTCCGAATAAAATTCGATAATAGCAGGAGTCATGGCCTTCAGCTCCTCCAGGGTTATTGAACTGCCATTCTCATCCTTGATATCGATAGCGGGTGGATTAATTACCGGTAAAGGCATGTTCCCAGCTTCTGCAGAAGATTCCATGATCAGGTTCTCTTCAATGGCTGGAGCAGCTCTTGTAGAGAAGATCACACTGTTATTTCCGAAGGTGAAGATCGTTCCCGAAATATCCATCTTATCCTTTTTGATCTGGTTAAGCAATCCTATATAGTTATATTCCTGGGTTTGAAAAACATCTGTTGGGGGTAACGAGGGAATTATCGGGAAATCCTCCGCCTGCAGAAAGAGATAAGATATAAAGACTATTCCAGTTATTACATATTTCATAATTATACGTTTTTTCATCTCTATTACCTTCCTTTCCAGAATATTGCTGCATCTTTTTGGATGCTAATGTTAGCTTTTTCTTGTACTATTTGGCCGGTGCTCATCTGAACCGAAATAGTAGCCTGGTCGGTGAGTCCGATATGGGCAGTAGGGGAAGTGGGTACTCCTCCTCCAAGTTCCATAGCTTCGATCAGGCGAGTTTCATCCACCAGTTCTTCGGTTCCGAAGGTCTGTATCTGGGGTTCAGGAGTACCTGTAAGATAATACACTCCGAATAATTTGCCGGTGCCCCCATAAGAACAGACATCCTGGTTGGGAGTATAGGTACTGAAGAATATTATCTCCCCCAATAAAATAGGTTCTGTAGTTACCCGTTCCCCGTCTTCCAGTTCTACAAACCAACCTGATGCATCCTGAATATTCTGGGCAAATTCGTTGAACATTAGGTCATTGTTGCCAGCACCCTTCACCGTGAAACCGGTGTCGGTCTGGTAGATATCACAGTCTGATACATCGAAGAGGCTGTTGAAGCTGACGCTTCCGGCACCAGTAGCCCAATATGGGTCTTTTACTCCCACAAAGTATTGATCATTTATATCCCTTTCATCCTGGTCATCCATATACCTCCCGGTACCGAAGAAGAACCAGAGGTTTCCCATATAATCCGTAGTTATACTTCCGGACGCCTGGACTGGTTTACCGGTATCAATTAATTTTGAGACCTGCCAGTCCGATGGGTTTGTGCTCCCAAAGAAATTCATTCTGTATACCGAACCGCTCCAACTGGATCCACTGTATTTACTTAATCCCACATAGAGAAGGTCCGTAGTATAATCAAGTTCAACATCAACGGATACCGGGTCCCCCAATGTAGAATTGCTCTCACTGAATTGGTATTCAAGCATAGTAGTCCCAGTCTTCAGATTAACCAGGAAGAGGTTGGCGTTCTGGTTGCTGAATCCGTCCAGATCGGTAGGCCCGGAGCCGAAAGCCAGCATCCACAATGTATCCACTTTGACTATGCATGGATAAACCGTGGTAAATCCAAGGTTACGGTGGCTGAAGTACCACATTAGTTTGGGATCGAGGGGATTTGTGACATCAAGAGCAAAATAGGAGGAGGAGAGTGTATCCCCGGAAACAGTTGGGCAGGGAGATCCCCCGAAGTTCTGGCCCACGATAAGAATCGTACCCCAGCCCCCGGCATGCGTATCATCCTCATTGAATATTTTTGCATCAACAGCTTTTAGCTTAAGGTCCACATAGTAAACATGGCAATAATCCGGGTCCTTAAGCCATTTCAGGTGGGGCAACAAATTAAAGGGAATAACCCCCCATAGCTCATGGCCCAGATCATAACCGCTGCCGTCCAGATACCCTGGTGACATCATATTGTTTGTCTGGAGATAGCGCCCGGCGTTAAAAGCCTTCATTATGCCGTCATTGCCGCCAATATAGAGTACCGCCTGGCGGTCAAGATTATCAATGTAATACTCAACATAGGAATTATCCTTATAAAGAAGGTCGAAGCGGTCCCTCGGCTCACCTACGAAAACCGGCCGGGAATTGATTATGTCGCCTAACTTCCAAACCCAGCCCTCGGGGGTGGTCCTGCTTCGAAATCCATCATAATCCACCCCCCTAATATAATTTATCACCGAATCCGCCCTGGCTTTAGTTCCTAAACCCATTGCCTTGTATAAAAGCGCATCATTTGTAACCGAAAAATCCATGAAATTGTACTTCTTCAATACAGTTGAATCCGGAGCAATGACCTTTAATGTGCGGCCAGAAGGTGAACGTTCTTTGAGCTGATCGCCTGCATTCCATACAAAATTTATATTTTCGATGGGAAGGACATCTTTATACTCATCCCTGTATCCATCACCATCATAATCATAATAGCGTCTTACCTTAGTATTATGACCATCATAGATTACATCTACTATATAATCATCCTGCATATCGAGGTAAAGGTCCTTGTCGCTATCCTCCCGGAAATTTCCCATCTGGTCTATCCACAGCGCCTGAACGTTTCCGATCCATTCCAGAACGGTATTCCCGTAGAATTTTTTAGGGGAAAATACAGCCTGGAATGCATTCCCTTCGCCCTTAATGGAATTGGTCACCACGGATACCGCGGAGGCGGCATCCAGCCGGGCAAGGATATCAGCGAACACTTTTTTAAGCGCCTTTTCCAATTCATAACCATCAGGAGCGTAAAAATAGGTATCCGGATTTCCGTCCTGATCAACGTCGTATTCTTCACGAAGATCTGGAATCTTATTGCCATTGATATCATCGAATCCACCATTACGCGCCGCCCTCTTTAAGAGCATAGTGGCTTTATCCTCCTGCGCCCCAAAACCGTAGATAGTATATAAGAGCAGGTAGCCGTCATAGTCAGGCCAATCCGGCCGTAGATCATTTGTACGGGCCCATAGGGCTACATCCCGCAAATCCTCTGAACCATCACTCTCCCAGTATGTGGGCACCGAATCCGGCTCGTAGGAATCGTAATTCTTAAGCCAGGTGGGTACATTCTCATCCTCAGTGGATTCACCATCGGTTAATAGTATTACGAAGTTTTTCTCGCAGCCATAGATAATAGGATCATGAGCAGCATAATTCCGGTTAGTAAAATAACCCTGGTCCGCAGCAAAATAACGGGTAACCTCATAATAGGCTTCACCTAAAGGAGTCCAGGTTTGAGGGGTTTCATTCTCCATGTGAGTAACGATGTTCTCCCCGGGATTCCCTACAAAATCAGCAATCCATCCCCCTTCTTCATAATTGAACCAGGCTAAGCCTAAATCCAGTCTCTCCTCTAAATGTTGAATAATACCTTCAATAACTGCCCCTGTACGGATATGTATCTTTCCTAATCTTATCCCATTACAATAGATGTAACCCCCATAAAGATAATAGTCATTTTTTTCATAATACTTATGAAAAGCCCGGGAAGAAGCAACATCGGTTACTTCTCCCACTAATATTTTAGCCCCCTCCCCGGTTCGGGATAGGGCTTTTCCTCCGCAAAGGGTCTTTCTGACGATATCTATCCTTCTCATCGTCAGCCAGTTCAAAAAGTTACCGTTATACCTATCGTTTAGTGGATCCGCTATACCGATCCAGCTACTTATAGGCTCATAAACATTGCTGATGTTCTGGTAATGCTTATCATGATCGGCATATCCATAATATCTTTTGGCAGGGTTATATTCTCCGTAATAGGCTTGTTCATTCATACTTCCGGAATTATCCAGAAGCAGGCATACATTGGCAGGGACCAGCATGGACAGGAACGGTGGTACTTTGCAGGGCATATCCCCGATATTTATGGGTGGTTGAGGTGGATTACCTGCTGTATCACAGGCCTCATTTGTAAAATCGGAACAGCCTCCATTGTTGCACCCCCTGACTCGATAGCAATTGTAGGAACCGGGCGATAACGGAAAATCGTAATATACTTTCAAGTCATAATCAGCCTCGATCTCATTGCCATTACGCTCGATTTCATACCATTGGGTAATAATGGAAGAGTCGTCCCAGGTCAGCCTGATTGCTGCTGAATCCGCCGTAGTGACCATAAAATTAAAGGGTGGCGTAGGGGGGTCTGCAGAACCGGGATAATCACAGTAATTCACTGAATATTCGCTATAATACCATTTATTTTTATAGAATAACTCCGCTCTTAGCTGGTAACAATAATCATTGCCTGCAGTCAATCCGCAATCAATATAACTCAGACTTTCGGTATAAGCTAAATGTGTTCCATCCCGTAAGATATCATACTGGACATAGTACCCATTGGTCTCATCTTCGTAGCTTTCCAGTTCATGAGCATTCCAACTGATATTTATACAGCCGGGATTACCGCCGATTACGACAATACCCGTAGGGGGGGGATAAACTTTAGCCTGCAGGTTAACGCTGAAAATAATTCCCAGCGCTAAGGTTATCAAAACAATACAAATACAAGACCTTTTCACTTTTATCACCTCTTAATACAAAGAAGTTGCAGGGTTGTTATTATATCATAAAATCTCTATTTTGCCTGTACACCGATAATTCTCCTATAACCCACTTCAAGAACAACATTTTCTCCCGCAAGGCCGGTAGCATCTGAAATCAGGTGGAAATGATTGGCTGCTCCTCCCGATGCAGCGCCCTTTCCGAGCTCCTCGTAACCCGCTCCGAAGGCTATATTCGCCCCTTCAATAACTGCAGTGAACATCAGGTTCACCCTCACCTCGCCAGTATATCCCTCGAGTGTAAAACTGGTATCAACGATGACCTCCCCCCCGCTCTCACTTTTCTTGATCATTAAAATGCCGTAATCAATAGAGGATTGGGCCATCTCAAAAGCCTCGAAATAACGCCGCTTACTTCCCATTATCTTAACACCCTTGACCTGCAGAAGCACCATTACTCCGATAACAGCCATCATTATCGCTAGGATAACGATCACATTGAGCATTACCGCACCACGTGATTTTGCTAAAACAGGTTTCTGGGAAGTATTTGGGTTTCCCATAATCTTCTCCTGTATTGCTTTTCATCCTCTTCAAATTGAAGGTTAAGGTCGCCAATGAACAGTGAATCAGCAGTGTATTTGTATCCCTGTTCAGCTTTAGTTCGAACCAGAAGATCAACCCTGATCAGGCGAATTCTCTTGGCCATTCCCGGGGATTCAATGAGAATAGCCAGATCGTCTATCCATTCACCGGTATCCTGCTTAAAATTCTCATTTGAATCCATCCAGAACGAAATCTGAAGGTTCTCCACCCCATCAGAAATGGTTTCATCGCCCCTCTTTAATTTACCATCTACTACCTCATAATTAACCTCGGTGACGAAGATCGAGGCATCTGAAACACTGAAAACAAATACCTTGGAAATACTTACAGCTTGGTCTAAGGTTAAAACGGCAGATGGCTCGGAATAGGTTTCGGTCAGGATAGTCAAGTCGGTTACCGTATAAGGTCCACCTGCTATTCGTTTTAAAGGGGTTAAAAGGATAACATGGTCTCCGAGCTTAATATCCATTTGGGGATCGTTCCAGCGCCTTACGGTGAGGTTATTAACCCCCATTGAAGGGACCAGGGTATAGGTCCATCCATTGCTCCCCATTTCGTTTCGAAAGGCTAACGATCTCATGGTAATACCATCAGAGTTATTATAACCTGTGTTATTTGAGTTCATAATGGGCATCTCTCCAAGCGGGAGGGCATATCCTGCCATCAGTATGTCCCACTTGATATAATTTAAAATATTCTGGGTTCCGCTATCCGAAGACACTATCCGTTCCTGACCGACGCTTTTGCTGATAAAAGTCGAAAACAGGTATAATACTGCCGAGATTAAAAGAGAGGATAAAGTCAAGACCACGAGGAGTTCTATCAGGGTTATACCCTTCCGTTTAATCATATTTTACCCGGACCCTTTAAGGGTTACAAATTCGTAGGAATGAGGCTTGTTTAAATGCTCCCATACAATTCTGACCTTTATGGTTTTAACACCGGAGATAGGGCTATTTTCAATTACATTCCAGGAGCGGTAAAAAATAATAGTCCCCATAGTATCCTGGGCAGCATGATCAGGGACAGTAAAATTATCCAGATCGGTATTGTCGCCATCATTCGATATCAATGGGTCAAGATAACTAACCGCCCTGAGTTCCTCGGTAAAGTACTCGGCAATATATTTAGACTGCATATTCCCGGCCAATATCACATTTACCTTAACGAAGAATATCAGGAATGACAGTACAGCAGTGGCCCCGATCATCATGATCAGAAAACCTGCCAGCACTTCCAGCATCGTCATTCCCTTTTTATTGCTCATTCCAGACCCCATTTCCCCAGATAAAAACCCTGGGGACACCCATTGAATTTACGTTTATTGCCCGTGATTCCCGGGGACTGTTAAAATAAACTGTACCCTTACTCGCCCCCTTATGGGGATAAGCTACCAGAACCCCATTCGGGAAATCCACCCCGTTAGGAGGGATAGTAACCCCTTTTAATCCAGCCGTAACATTATCAAGATAACCAAATTTAATGTTAATAGGGAGAGGTTCAGAACTCTCATGAATAGTATCGGTATCGACCACATAGAATACCTTTATGCTGTCATTCTCAAATTTTAACCCAAAAGGTTTATTTTTCTCAAGGGCGAATTGATTAATATACTGAATACTCTGTGTAATGCTTACAGTTCCGCTTCGGAGCCGGTAATAATCCGCAGCCCGACGCATAGAAAATGTGGCGCCGGCAGCTATCACTCCAATGATAACCACCACTACCATAATCTCTATCAGTGTCATACCGTTTTTCATTTCTATACTCCATTAAATAATCTATATAAAAATTAGTTAAAGTCAATAT
>JAFGGQ010000051.1 GCA_016930435.1 bacterium | reverse complement strand
GCAATTGAATTACCGCATTTAGGGCTTCGCTGACAGGAACCTTCAAGTTTTCCCCTGTTTTCCGGCAGAAAACTTCAAGGCACCCTTCCTTAAGCGCCCGGGGTCCCACGGTTACCCGGATAGGAAAGCCAAGTAGATCGGCATCCTTAAATTTAAATCCAGGCCGCTCATTGCGATCATCCAGAATGACATCCAGGTTATGAGATTTAAGCTGTTGATAGATTTGCTCGCCAGCATCCATGGAGGGTTGGTCGGTAACATTGATAACGGTAACCACAACCTCATAGGGTGCTATAGTTATAGGCCAGCAGATTCCGTTGTCGTCATGATAGAGCTCGATGGCTGAGGCTAATATCCGCCCAAGTCCGATACCATAACTCCCCATTATAATGGGGTGGGACTCACCTTGTTCATCCAGAAAAGTAGCTCCCATTGCCGCAGAGTACTTGGTGCCCAGCTTGAAAATATGGCCCAGCTCGATACTGTTCATCACTTTAACCTGGCCGCCACAATTTAGACAATAATCGCCATCCTCTACCATCCGCAAATCATGCTGCTCAAATTCGGGGAGACGATTAAGTGTCAAACCCATTATGTGATAGTGGTTCTTGTTTGCGCCAGTAGCGAATGAAATGTCCGGGTCGATTGCCTTATCGGCGATGATGCGTATATCAGTGACCCCCTGAGGGCCAAGGAAACCAATGTCCGCTTTCAGGTGCTTCCGGGCTTCGGCAGCCTCCGCAGGACGAATACTACAACCCATTACCAAGGCCAGCTTCTCCTCGTTTAACTTGTGGTCGCCCCGAAGCAGGACCAGAACCGGTTTATCATCTTCAAGGCAGATGTAAAGCAGGGACTTAACCAGTTGCCACCTGGGAAGGTCCAAAAAAGCGGATACCTCTTCAATAGTCCTTTGCTCGGGGGTGTTAACTTCCTTGTACTCCATGTCTTTCACGGGGTAATTCCGGGCTTTGGCTATCGCAATTTCGAGATTATTAGCCTCTCCGCATCCCTGACAATAAATGACAGAGTCCTCGCCGGCAGGGGAGAGTACCATAAACTCCTGTGAGCCCGTTCCTCCCATCAAGCCGCTCGAGGCACCCACAAGGATATATTCTAAGCCGCATCGACTGAAAATTCGTCTGTAAGCCTTTGCATGCAGGTTGTAACTCGCATCCAATTGCTCCCGGGTAGCTGCAAGTGTATAAGAATCCTTCATGGCAAATTCCTTCACCCGAAGCAATCCCGAACGGGGACGGGGTTCATCACGGAACTTGTTCTGAATCTGATACCAGACTTGGGGAAGCTCTTTGTAGGAACGAACTTCATCACGTGCTAAATCCGTGATGATCTCCTCATGAGTGGGAGCCAAACAGATGGTCCTTTCCCGGCGGTCCTTCAGCCTGAACATCTCTTCCCCCATGGCCTCATTACGTCCCGTCTCCTCCCAGATATCCAGAGGATTCAAACTCGGCATCAAGATCTCCTGAGCCCCTATGCGGTCCATCTCCTCCCGGATTATATGAGTGATCTTTAACATCGATTTCCATGCTAATGGCAGATATGAATAAACACCCGCCATCAGCGGCCTGATCAGCCCCGCCCGGATCATCAAACGATGACTGATTATCTCTGCATCAGCAGGATCATCCTTCAGGGTCGGTATATGACATTGGGACCATTTCATGAATCAGTTTCTCCAGGTTTTTTAAAGATTGCCATTGAAAATTTAAATTGTATCCAGGTTCTGAGCTTCCCGGAAAATCTCCGGTGTGGCCCAATCATTAGTACTAAATAATAATACGCCAGGAGGGAATCGAACCCACAACCTTTGGCTCCGGAGGCCAACGCTCTATCCGATTGAGCTACTGGCGCATTATTAAATCAACAAGTTGCTCTAAAATTACTAAAAAAATCGAAATGTCAAGTAAAACCGTGTATAAATTTAGGGTTGGTTATCGACCATAAATAATAAAATGACATATTATATCATAATAATATAAGATTGTCAATAAAATAATCAGGCCTATTTCATATATAAAACCCGACATTCCAGGGTTTCAAAGCTCCATTGCCACCTGACAATATAAAGACCGCTACTGTTCCCTGATTCGGGTTGCCAGACAAAAGTATTAGAAGAAGACGGGAGTATCGAGGAAAATACTAATTCTCCATTTAAATTAAATATGGTTAATTTTTGGAACCCGGGCCGTGATAGGGGGAGTGTTTCATTGATTGTAAGTGTTACTGCTCCATTGAAAGGATTTGGGAAGGGGTTTAAGCTGATTTGGCGAGGCTGATTTTTGTCTCCCTGTCGAATTGCGGTAGCTCCGTATTCATCCGCTCCAACATCCACTGTTTCTCCTATGGGCCGGTCCACCTCTTCATAGTCTGATTCAGGGGCGAAGAGGGTGTCGCGCCAGGGTGTTATTACCATATCTGTTCCCCCATCCACGCAGAAGGAGCTGCCTGATAGGTGGAGCAGTGTATCGGCAAAAGCGGGGTTCCTGGAAAAATTGCCGCTTCCCCAGATGATGTGACCAGCACCTTCTTCCACATAACTTCGTGACGCGTCAACATCGCATTGCGAGTAGAACAGTGTACAGGGACCGTCTTCATTGAAAGCCAGGTAAATACTGTTCCCCGGGCAGAGCGTATCCCCCCAGGAGATGGTGTTAAAGACCTTGATCAGGCAATTATTGGAAGCATAGAGTTCACAGCCCTGTTCAGCGGGGTTTCCCATGAAAGAATTATTGATAATGATCGGTGATGAGTCTCTGCAATAAAGCCCTCCACCTTGATAAGCGCCATTTAAATAAACTGTATTATTGATCAGGTTGGGGCTTGAGCTATAGAGGCAAATTCCGCCCCCCTGCTGATATGCCAGGTTGCGGTATATCTTGTTCCCAACCATATCCGGGGTGGATTCCTCGGCGTAAAGGGCTCCACCGTGGGTGTTGGATTGGTTCAAACGTATTACATTATACTTTAACAATGGATCGGAATCGAAAATATATAACGCCCCGCCCTTTCCCTGAGCGGTATTGCTGCGGATCATATTATAGATAATGTCTGGATTGGAAGCAGTGGAACAACAGATCGCGCCCCCTTGAGTGGAGCGGTTCCCGGCGATTACGTTGGCATAAATATAGGGGCTGGAGTTGAAGCAGCATATTGCACCGCCTTGCCCGGTAAGTGCGTTATTATCCTCGATATTGTTAAATGTGATCTCCGGGTTGGAAAAGCTGCAGAAAATACCACCCCCCCAGGTAGCCTGGTTGAAAACGATATCGCACTTATGGATCACGGGGTGGGAATAATAACAATAAATACCCCCGCCTTGCTTATCCGCTGGATCAAGTCCGGTTGCCCTGCCCCCGCTTATACTGCAATAGACCAGACTGCAGCCCTCAGCAGAATGATAAAAACGGATGCCTCGATGCTCCGCAAAATAATAGGCAGTGATGATTACATTGTTATCCACAGTCCCAATAGCTTTGAAGCTTGCATTGCTGTCCACTTCAAACTGAAAAGGACCGATAAAAACCAGTGAACAACCGGGCATTATCCGAAGCGAACTGCCGGTTGGGATCATGATTTCGCCCACGATTACATAAGGAGAGCCAGCGAGATCCCAAACCCCTTCAACATCTCCGCTGACCTCGGTTTGGGCGTTTAGATTGATGCTAATAATCAAGATAAAGAAAAACATTAACGAGGGCTTTTTTAACATAGTATTAGCCTCCTGTT
>JAFGGQ010000050.1 GCA_016930435.1 bacterium | reverse complement strand
TCATATCAAGGCAAAGTAACTGATGTTGATGGCGTTGGCATCACCGACACACTCGACATTGGCTTTAGCTTGTGGAATTCGGACAGTACCGGCGACTCGCTCTGGGGTGAAACGCAATCGGATGTCCCCATCATCAAGGGACTCTTCGATGTCCAGCTTGGCTCGGTGAATCCGATTGGTCTTTCATTCGAAACCCCATACTGGCTGCAGATAACGGTTGATGGCGACCGTTTGACCCCACGTATGCCGCTTAGCGCCAGTCCGTACTCCTTCCGGGCCGGTATTGCCGATAGCATTGCAGGAGGTGTAACCGAAGATCAGTATGACACCATGATTGCCCACTGGGACAGCCTGCGTGGTATCCCTGCTGACATTGCCGACGGGGACGACGGTCTTACTTCCATCAATTGGAATACGGATATCGTCGATATACCTCCCGGTTTTGCTGACGGCGTTGACGACGTTGGTCAGCAGGACACATTCATTGCCCATTGGGATTCACTCCGGGGAGTGCCAGACGATCTGGGCAATCGGGATACAGTGTGGTCGAAAGAGGCATCCACTGCCGATACGATCGTAATCATGGCAAACACAAAGGTTCATGGTGAACTTATCGCTGATTCAATACAAGCTGTAGGAGATATTATTATAATTGATGACCATCTCGATATTTATGGATGCGCTTCCTTTTTAGGAGGGCTAACTGAGGTACTTTATACCGAGGGATTCGAATCCGGTGATCCCCCGGTTGGATGGGATGAAGTGGACGCGTCAGGCACCGCTGATCTGGACTATGTTGCTGCCTCTCAATATCCTTCCGGATTTTACCCAACTGAAGGCGCTGTAATGGTGGAGTTTAACAGTTTTGTTTGCGCGGCAGGAAACCAGATTACACTGCGGCAAACTACGGGTTTTTCAACTACCGGATATACCTCCATTAAAGTAAGTGTCGATATGCTTCATGACACTGGTTACCCATTTTATGACGACCTGCTAGAGTTGAGTTGTTCACGGGATGGCCTAACATGGATCATCGCAGATACGCTTCACAGGGTAGATGGATCAACTGGTTGGAAGACCGAAACAATAATCCTGCCGGAATCTATGTCACTCCGTCCCACCATATACCTTTCCTTGAAGTTTATTTCGGGTTACGGTAACGATGTCTATATAGACAATTTAATTGTCACCGGAGTTGATTTCCATACGCTTGAATTAGCGCGAATTTGTGACGGAGAAGGATATTTTTACGGCGATGTTACTGCCAATGCCTTTATCGGGGATGGCTCCGGATTAACGAGTGTACCCGGTGATAACCTCGGTAACCATACAGCAACGCAGAACCTTGATATAGCTGGTTTCGAAATAAACCTGAACTCTGGCTACTTGAGTGGTGATGGCGATGAAGAAGGGATTTTTATTAATTCGGAAGGATATGTTGGTATTGGAACTACAAGCCCAACCAGCATCCTGGAAGTGAGTGGAACTGCAAAAACAACCAATTTTCAGATGACCTCCGGAGCTACAAATGGCTACATTCTCAAGTCAAATGCATCTGGAAACGCATCCTGGACTAATCCCGCAACAGTCACTACCGCACCGGATGGAGATTGGGTCATTGCCGGCTCTAATATGTATTCCGGGGTTTCCGGCACTGTCGGTATCGGGACGACTTCCCCTGCCCCTTCGGCTGCATTGGATGTTAGCTCAACTTCCGGCGGCTTTGTTATCCCCAGGCTAACGAACGAGCAAAGAGATGCTATCTCCAGTCCAACCCAGAGTCTGATGATATATAACCTCTCCACAAAATGTCTGCAAATTTGGGAATTTAACTCCTGGAATGATATTTATTGCCCACCATGGTGCGGCGTATGCGGTGAAACAGAGGTCGTAGAGGTCACCAATGATTCTACTGGAGAAACCTGGATGGACCGGAATCTTGGAGCTTCGAGACAAGCAACAGCTTTCGATGATTATCTGGCTTATGGCGCGCTGTTCCAATGGGGCAGGCTAAGCGATGGTCATGAGTGTATTAATTGGACCAGTTCATCCAGCGGTACTCCGGTAAACGGAACCACCGATACTACCAGCTCCACAGATAATCCTGGACATAGTCTTTTTATAATAGGTGAACATTGGACTGGTGATTGGCGTGATCCTCAGAATAATATGTTATGGCAGGGAGCCGCTGGCATAAATAATCCCTGTCCGCCCGGGTACCGCTTACCCACTAGAACCGAGTGGACTAACGAGTGGGGTAGCTGGAGCACTGGTGGCCACATCGGAGCTTTCGGCAGTACGTTAAAGCTGATTGCCGCTGGCTCCCGCGTGAGCGATAATGGTTTGTTGTATAATGCCGGCGATTGGGGTTACTACTGGAGTTCCACTATAGTCTCAAACGGTTCATCCGTGCTGTGGTTCACTAATCTTGGTTATGTGACGACAGAAACTTACATTAACCGGGCAGGTGGCCTTTGCGTCAGGTGTATTAAGGACTGAAAAGACCGAAATACCTGAAAAGTATCTAAGTTGGGAGAGATGTTTAAATTTGCTTAAAGGAAATACCCGGTATAGCCTCGTAATCAAACAATCTACGTCTGAATCTGTATAAAGTCCTTATCCCAAAATTTATCTCACCGGGAAAACATCTTCATCTGTAAATGGCTCTTATTTTCCCTAAACGCCTTTATTCTCCATGTTAAATCGTGTTATTGATTACAAAGTATTAATGACGGTAATATAACACGAATTATTAGGTATGTCAAGTGTAATATCGCTATTTACTAATATTTCCCCCTTGTCGAAAAGATAGAGATATTTCATAAGTTTCAATAGTAATAAAGGTATTTTATGTTGCGCTTTGCTTGGAATTTCGTATTCTGAATTTGTTTGTTATTTGATATTTGTTATTCGGAATTTTCCCTACCCTTTTGGAGGTAGGGTCATAACTATTATTCAACATTATCAACTGCATTTTACGGGTTAAATATAGAGTATGAAGGATTCAAGAATCAGGATCTTGGTGTATATAATGTAGTTTATCTCTTTTTGGATGGAGTTTATGAATCGATCAGGAGGGATTATACTTGTAAGGAATATATTGTCCAAGATAACGGAGAAATACAAGGATGAAGTAGGCTGCAAGGTCTCCTTTATTCTGGAATCTTTGGATCAGAAGATGGCTTATATCTTACTGGAGATATTTGAAAATGATTATGGTAAGCTCTTCCCTTCCGCAGTGAAATCCCTTAAAGATAGTTTATGTCAAGGAGCAGATAAAAAACAACTTATACTATGCTAAACCTTTTTACACGAAAAATTGTACTTGACCTTATCATAAAATCTTTATTTTAAATATTAACTTGCCAAACCAATGCAGGTTTTTTAAATGAATAAAAGTATTAAAACCGGGATTTTATTCTTATTGCTCCTACATACAAGTTATGTTAGCCCAATTATCGCCCAGGATAATTACCAACTTCGGAAACTCAAATTCACCGGTAATGAGTCTTTTTCTTCCGGTACCCTTCTCGACCAGGTATCGCTCTATGGTACCAGCAAATTTAGTAAACTGATCCTTCGCAGGAAACCATTCCTTTACAGCAGGGATATTCTTGAAAGCGACCTGAAAAATCTTAAGAGGTTTTACCAGAGAGAAGGATTTTTAAATGCTAAGGTAACTATTGGGGCTGTGGAAGTGAATGATGAGAAGGAAATGGTAAGCCTGATCATCGATATTAGTGAGGGGAAGCCGATCCTTGTATCCGCTGTGGATTACAGTCTCTCAATGTTCTCTGAAAGCGTTTACGATGAATTAGCTGCATTTATCGATCGAGTTTTGGAGTCCTTAAACCTGGAGAGAGGAGTAAGGTTCAGCGACAAGGCGGTGAGCCTTGACCAGGAGATTTTAACCGATCTCTTAATGAACAGCGGGTATCCGTATGCCCGGGTAAACCCTCTGCTGGAGGTGGATACTATTGCCAACCAGGTCAGTTTAAACTGGAGCATTGAAAGTGGTCCACGTTGTATTTTCGGAGGGGCAACAATAACAGGTAGCGGATATGTTTCTTCTTCACTAGTTAGCCGCCAGCTTGCTTTCAGGGAGGGAGAAGTTTATGATCAGCGTCTTTTAAACAAGTCTCAGGAGCAGGTTTACGGCCTGGGAGTATTCCAGATCGTTACGGTGAAATCCCAGCTTAGCAAGGATGAGGAAGAATCGGTGCCAGTGATCATACAATTGAAGGAAGCGCCGCGTTTCGGAACCCGGTTTGGGATCGGGTATGGCAGGGAGGATAAATTTCGGGTATTTTCAGAATTTCGATATTTTGATTTTCTGGGTGGAGCGCGCCGGCTGAATTTATTCCTGAAGCACTCCGGATTGGAACCCTATAACATCGACCTTAAACTCACTCAACCCGCCTTGATTACCCCCAGAACTACTTTAGTGGCTAATCCTTACATTCTCAGGCAGGAAGAACCGGGTTATACAGTCAATCGGGTGGGTGGCAGTTCAACTATTATGCACCAGATAATCCGAAACTTGAGTGTCTCCGCAACATATTCATTCGAACAAACCCGTTTGGATACCAACAGCATCGCAACTGATGAAGGTTTTGGTATTCTTATCCCGGAGGTTTATAAAAAATCCAGTATTATTCTGGGCTCTTCCTGGGATAACAGCAATCCAATGTTCTCACCTACCAAAGGGATGTTCAGCACACTGGTCTTCAAATTGAGTGGTTTGGGATTCAGTAGTGATTATCATTATAGCAAGTTGTTGTTCGAGGGGCGGAAATATTTAAGCTTGTGGAGGACTGTCCTGGCTCTCAAGGGCAAAGTTGGCGGTATTGGATCAAGGGATGAACATGGTATCATCCCGGTGGAGGACCGTCTCTATTCAGGGGGCAGCAATTCTGTCCGGGGGTGGTTAAGATCAATGCTTGGACCTCTCGATGAAGACAACGTCCCCCGGGGAGGAAATAGCCTGTTCGAAGGCAGCCTAGAATTGCGTTATCCCATCATTGGTTTATTGTCAGGGGTAGCTTTCATGGATTTCGGCAATGTATGGCTTGATTCCTATACATATAAAATTGAAGATTTGCATTATTCAGCTGGATTAGGATTAAGGTTCAATACGCCCATCGGACCTATCAGGTTTGATACGGCAAGCCCGGTCTGGGATAAAGAGAAAAGAGTTCAGTTCCATATAAGCGTGGGACAGGCATTTTAGATTTAGGCTGGATAAAGCCGCATAAACCAAAACAATGAAAAAAGCAAAATTGAATCAAATATGAAAAATAGAAGTGTATAGATGACACAGAAAAGAAAAAAATGGGGAAAATACCTCCTGAGTTTATTCCTGTTACCCGTTGCGCTGGTGATTTTACTCATGGCTTTTTCCCAAACCCGGATATCCAAGAACCTGCTCAAAAACATCATTGTAAGAAAAGCAAACCAGGTTTTAAACGCGGAACTCCTTATCGAAAAGCTCGACGGCAACTTATTCACTAATTTAACCCTTAAGGAAATTACTTTAAGGAATGAAAAAGATACAATCTTATTCATACCCGAAATTAAAGTACGTTACAAACCTTTAAAAATTTTAAGGAAGGAAATTTATATCGATTTACTTCTGATCGAATCCCCTGTTGGCTTTCTTCGCCAATTTCCTGATAGCACCTGGAATTTTTCAACCCTTGTGAAACCCGTCATTCCAGAGCATCATGACACCACTGAAGTCAGCGAGCCGTTTGGTTATAGCTTTATCCTGAAAAATTTTCAATTGGTGGATGCTAATCTTGCGTTAGAAGCATTGGATACTATTCTTCCAACGGGGATAAAGGATATTAATATCAGGTTCTCGGGTATTTACAGTCCTGATTTGATGAATCTGAATCTCAAAAAATTAGGATTCAGGACTATGAATCCTGACTTTTCCCTTAAGGAGATATCATTTTCGGCATCCAGAAGTAACGGCGAAACAAAATTGGAGAACCTGGTTATAGTGACAGACCATAACAGGATCGATGGAAGAGGTAACTACTCGGAGGGGAATTTCAAGAACTCCGATTTTAAACTCGAGAGCCAGCCTTTGGAATTGGGGGAGTTTCGGACCGTTTTCCCCTCGCTCAGAATATACAGCAATCCCAGCTTTTCATTAACTGCCGGTTTCAGGGATGATTCTCTTACAACATTCCTTGATTTAATTGAGAATAAGCAACACATTAAACTTAGAGCTGATATAGCATGTTTAAGTAAGCTTTTTAAAAATGCAGAGCAAGGGTGTAATGTCAGGTATTATTTCTCGATCGATATGCAACAGATAGATTTGGCGCAATGGTTTGGGGACCCATCCTTGGAATACATTATCAATGGCAGATTGAACGCCCGGGGCACTGGTATTACCATGGAAACTGCGACAATGCACTTATCAAGTGAATTTTCAAAATGCTTGATTCATGGCCGTCTCGTAGATGCGCTGGAATTAATCGCAGAATACGATAAAGGAAATATTAAAGCTAAAAGCATCGTTCGGGGGGATTTTGGAATAATCAATTTGAAGGGCGGAATTAAAGACCTCTTAAATTCACAGGAATATGATATAAGCATACTTGCAAAGGAATTTAATGCAGCATTCTTACTCCTTGATGACAGCCTTAGCTCCAATTTGAATTTTGGATTATACGCAAGGGGGAAGGGATTTGATCCGGAGAACATAAAAAGCAATATCCAGATATTTGCCTCTCGCTCTACTTTCAGGGAAATTAAGATAGACAGCTTGTTTGCCAGGATGAACATCACCGGTAGAACAGCGTCAATAGATACCTTATTTTTTAATAATAATGCTATCACATTAAACCTTAAGGGTATCGCAAGTATGGATGGTGAGAGCGACCTACAATTCCGTTTTGAGCTGGGGAATCTCGAAGCTCTTAAAGGTTTTATTAAGGCGGATCAACTCGACGCCGAAGGTTACCTGTCAGGGAAAGTGACGGGGCGCATCGATTCTCTGTCCAGCCAAATTGAATTGAAATTGAGTGATATACTTTATAACACCATTTTTGCTGATTCCCTTACAGGAAACATCTCAATACAATGTATTTTAGAAGTATTGGAAGTAGAAGGTTCTATAAACATTCGTGATGCCGGAACTCCGCAACTTTCTCTGCAAACTGTAACTATACAGGGCAACTATTCAGGGGATAGCACTGTGATCGTCCTAAATGTAATTCAAAGCGACAGTGTAAGCGCTCACCTCGAAGCTCAATACCTGATGGAGGGAATACCGAGAATTGTACTTACGGAGATTGCTGTAAATCTCAGGGACCGGACTTGGTCTGGCAGCAACGAAAATACGGAATTTCTTCTGGGGAAGGAGACATATAGCATAAAGGGCTTTGAACTATCAGCGCCATCTGCAGTCCCGGGAACCCAACAGGAAATCCGGGTTGGCGGAACTATAAGTTTATCCGGTGAAGAGGATCTACAGGTTGAAATCTCGAATGTGGAAGTAAAGGAATTGATTAAAGCCTTCGAATTACCGTTGATTGCCGGCGGGGTTCTCTCGATAAACCTGGATATAAAGGGAAATGCTGAGCATCCGGTCATTGAGAGTAATGTCGCATTGAATAATGGTTACATTAATCAATTTGATTTCAGCAGTCTCTCAGGACGGCTACGTTATAAAGATGAGCAGGTATCCTGGTTGTTCTCACTGGTCCCTGCTTTGACTGATAGTCTTACTATAAGTGGGTACTTGCCAATTAACCTGTCCTTATCTAACCCTGGCGACTTGATCTATGATGAGAAGAAAATGGAGGTCAGGATCAGGGCGGAGAGATTACCACTTACAGTTCTAAAAGCAATCGGGCATGAAGTGGAGCCGATGAGTGGTATTATCGAATGTGATATTGTTGTCGGAAATATGATCAAGGATCCTATAGCAACCGGGTTTTTACGCATCCGGGATGGAGCCATTAGAGCCCCTGAGTACGGGATCGATTATAAGGATTTCATTGTGGATTTGAGTATAAATCATACCCGGATCACCCTGGACAAGCTGCAGGTAAGTCGCGGTGACGGGAAATTGAACTTGAATGGTTACCTGGAGATGGACAGCAGTATTGTCTCAGGAGTAGTTAAGGACATGAGAGTTTTACTAAAAGCGGACAAGTTTTTTGCGTTACGCCACCGTGATTTTGAAGCACAGGTATCAGGAAATGCTGAACTCAGTGGAAATATTGAAAAGCCAGGTTTTGGGGGTAAAATGACGGTGTTACGGTCCAGCTTCAACCTCCCGGTACTGACCGGCAAAAGTAATATGACCAGCGCAGAAGTTGATATGTCGATCCCTATGTTGGTAGAAGCCCTTCAGGAAGGCGGGATGAGCACTGGTACAGCGCAATTGACAAACCTACCCGTGGAGAACGGAGAGAAGAAACCGGTGGAGATCATGCAGAATCTCAGGGGTAAATACAAGCTGATCCTTCCAAAGAATACCTGGATCCGGAGTCCTGAAATGAAAATGGAATTATCCGGTGACCTTGACCTGGTCAAGGAAGGAGAGGACTTCGAGATCTTCGGATTCGTGAATATTATAAGGGGATACTACGATCTTTATGGAAGACGGTTCAATATAAAAAAGGGAAACATAAATTTCCAGGGAGGGGCTGAATATAACCCGGAAGTGCTCCTGCAAGCGGAATATATTTTTAGAACTGCCGACCGGGAAAAGAAATACCTGGGATTATCAGTAACTGGGAAAGCCCTTAATCCAATCCTGCAATTTAATATCAATGGTTCAGAGATTACTGAAGGAGATGCCATTTCATACATAATGTTCGGGCGTAGCCTGGACGAATTAACTTATGGTCAACAATCGGGGATATCAAATGCTGCCGGTGGGGGAACCGGTGACTTGGCAAAGGGTTTTGCAGCAAACATTCTCTCAAACCAGCTGGGAAAAACACTCGGAAAGAAATTGAACCTGGATTATATTGAATTAAGCGCTGAAGACAATTGGCAAAGCGCTACTTTCGTGGTGGGAAAATACCTCACTAATGACCTGTATATGAGCTACATGAGAAGGATCGGAGAAAGCCAGGATAAGGACATTACTCCCCAGACCATTACCCTGGAATATGAACTTACACATTTCCTGTTTCTCCAGCTTTTAGAAGGTTCAGCTAAGGAGAGCGGAATAGATATAATCTTGAAATTTGAGTGGTAAAATACTGTGTATTCATTTATTTAACTCTGTGGTTTACTTTCCAAGGGAATTTCTAATATATCGTTTACATTAAATAGTCTAACAGTATCTTAATATTAGAGATAGCCGATAATTGATAAAAACCTGCATATCGGTATTAATTATTAATCCCGTAAAATGCAGTTGATAATGTTGAATATTAGTTATATATTTGATGAAAATGACGGTATTATATTCTTTATTTTCACCCTTCCGGCCTTCGTACCTCAGCCCCACGGATTAGGGGGAACAAAGATTCCCAGAAATAAAAGTTGATATGCCTAATTTGCTAAATTTCCAGATTTTTCCCTTCCCCCTCTCGCAGGGGGGAAGTGGCCCGAGCTTCTCGGGACGAAAGGGGGAATCAAATTGCATATATAAAATCAATCTCAAATATT
>JAFGGQ010000049.1 GCA_016930435.1 bacterium | reverse complement strand
GCTTCAGCTTCGCTGGGAATGGACGACTCCACCGATGGGTTCATTATAGGGATCAGCCCCGGCTGAATGTTAATGATTAAAAACATGTTAAACAAAAACCAAAGGAGTAAGAAAATGAAATTCCAAAACCCGATCACCATTGTTCTTTCCCTGATCCTGGTATTTCTGCTCTGTGCTGTTGTCTATGCCAGGAAGGATGAACAAACTTTAACCCTGACCGGCTCCACAACGGTTCTTCCTATTAGCCAATATGCCGCTGAAGAGTTCATGGCCATTCACCCTGAAGTAAACATAAGCGTTCGCGGCGGCGGATCCGGAGTGGGTATTGCCGCACTCATCGATGCTACTGCAGATATTGCCAATTCATCCCGGCCGATCAAGACCAAGGAGATAACCGCTTGCCGCGAAAAAGGGATCGAACCCGTGGGGACCACAGTAGCCCTTGATGGTATCGCCATCGTAGTCCATCCCGAAAACGCCATTCAGGAGCTTACCCTGGAACAAGTTCGCAAGATATACAATGGCGAGATAACCAAATGGAGTGAACTGGGAGGGCCGGTAAAACCTATTATGGTGGTTTCCAGAGACGTGGCTTCGGGAACCTTCGAGGTCTTCAAGGAAAAAGTACTGGAGGGCGATAAAACCAGGCCAGATGCACTTATGGTTGCTTCAAACCAGGCCGTAGCCGCATCTGTAGCCCAATCACCCGATGCTATCGGTTATATCGGACTCGGATACCTGTCGAAGGAGGTCAAAGCTCTAAATATAGATGGGATTACTCCCTCCAATGAAACCGTTATCTCCGGGGAATACAAGATAGCCCGTCCACTCTATATGTACACAAATGGCGAACCAAAAGGTCTGGCTAAACAGTTCTTGGATTTTATCCTGAGTGAAGAGGGTAAGGCGCTGGTAGAAGAAGTGGGATTCGTGCCCGTAAACTAAATGAGGGGGATGACCGGGGCAGCTTAATGAGTTTTAAATATGTTCAAGCTGCCCCTTCTGATTGATAATAAAGAACTAAGAAAACCGTAATATAAATGGATGAACCTTGAAAAAGAACCTAATTGAAAGGCTTTTGCCGATAATTGCTTCACTGACCTGGGCATTTCTCTTCGGGATAATGATAATCCTTTTTACAGAGGGAGGTCCTATATTCAAGGTTGTAAATCCATTTAAGTTCGTATTTGGGGTACACTGGTATCCGGTTCACGAACCTGCGGAGTTCGGTGTTTTGCCTCTTATTCTGGCTTCACTGTTTATTACCCTGGGTGCTATAGCAGTGGCTTTGCCTTTGGGATTGGGTTGCGCGATATATATTTCCGAGATAGCCCCCGGCCGTGTCCGGGAGATCATCAAGCCATTTATTGAAATGCTGGCTGGAGTGCCTTCGGTTGTTTACGGTTTTTTTGGGATGATCGTTCTGGGTCCAATAATACAGAAAATTTTTCATTTACAGACCGGACTGACCGGTGGTACTGCGGCTATCATTTTAGGGATTATGGCTTTACCTACGGTAGCCAGTATAGCTGAGGACAGCCTTGCTTCGGTTCCCAGGAATTTGAGGGAAGCCTCATTTGCACTTGGGGCCAATCGTTGGGAGACAATTGTCCGGGTGGTTATCCCGGCTGCCAAATCGGGGATACTTACGGCGGTCATTCTGGGCATTGGACGGGCAATCGGGGAGACCATGACCGTATTAATGGTTGCCGGCGGGTCGGCGATATTACCCCAAAAGCTTTTCATTCCAATGCGGCCGATGACCGCTACTATAGCCGCGGAAATGGGCGAAGCGCCAATGGGTGGTGACCACTATCACGCTTTGTTCGCCATTGGACTCCTGCTCTTTTTCTTTACTATGGGATTAAGTATCATTGCAGAATGGATCAAGGAAAAATGAGAAAGACCAAGGAAACCATCGGGCTTTTGCTGGTAAGGTTATCAGTTCTGGTAGTGCTGCTCTCACTCTTCGCTATTTTGATCTTCGTGATTTTAAATGGTGTGAAGGTAATAGACCTGGAGTTTTTAACACAGCCTCCCCGTGCCGGTATGACTAAAGGGGGCATCTTTCCGGCTATTATCGGAACCTTTTGCCTATCAATTGGGGCAATTGTTTTCTCACTTCCACTGGGCGTTCTAAGCGCCATTTACCTCACTGAATACTCCAGGCAGAGGAAGTGGGCAGGGGCGATCAAGGTAGGAGTAAATGCACTGGCAGGAGTACCTTCTGTCGTATTCGGGCTTTTTGGATTGGCTGTATTCGTTAAGTTTTTCGGGTTCGGAGTCAGCATTCTTTCCGGCGCGCTTACACTGGGAATATTGATTCTGCCCATCATTATCCGGGCAAGCGAGGAGTCCATCATTGCTGTGCCCAATAAATTTCGGGAGGCATCTTTAGCACTGGGGGCTAATAAATGGCAGACAGTTTGGAAAGTAGTATTGCCCACTGCCTTGCCGGGGATTCTTACCGGAGCCATTTTAGGAATTGGCCGGGCTGCAGGGGAAACCGCACCCATTCTCTTTACCGCCGCTACTTTTTACCAGCGCAAACTACCCAACTCGCTCTTCGATGAAGTGATGGCGCTGCCTTATCATATCTATGCACTTATGACCGAAGGCACCAAAAGGGACCTTCAGGTGCCTATCGCCTACGGCACAGCCTTGGTTCTGCTCCTGCTCGTGCTGGGCATTAATCTTATGGCCATTATAATCAGAACCCGCATCAGGAGGGCAAAAAAATGGTAGATAAATTTAAGACTAAAGACCTTAATTTCTGGTATGGCGACCACCAGGTCCTGCAAAAAGTAAATATTGGTATTCCGGAAAAATCGGTAACGGCTATCATGGGCCCCTCAGGTTGCGGAAAATCCACACTGCTCAGAGCCTTTAACCGCCTCAATGACCTTATCGACAATACCCGTCTTGAGGGTCAAATCTTACTCGACGACCGCGACATATACAGCGACTGCATCGATATCACTACACTCCGAAAAAGGGTGGGAATGGTTTTTCAGTCCGTAAACCCGTTCCCCAAATCCATTTTTGATAATGTTGCCTATGGATTGAGGGTTCACGGCTGGAAAAACCGTTCCAAGATCGAATCCCGGGTAGTTGAAAGTTTAAAATCCGCCGCTATCTGGGAGGAGGTCCGGGATAAGTTGCACAAGAGCGCATTCGACCTATCCGGTGGCCAGCAACAGAGGCTCTGCATTGCCCGTGCTATCGCCACTGAGCCGGAAGTGATACTCTTCGATGAACCCTGCAGTGCGTTGGACCCCATCTCCACAGCAAAAATAGAACAATTAATCGAGCAATTAAAACATAACTACACAATCGTGATCGTTACTCATAATATCCAGCAAGCTGCACGGGTGTCCGACTTTACCGCATTTATGCTGCTCGGCGACCTGGTGGAATTCGGGAAAACCGACCGCCTGTTCACCGCTCCACAGGACAAACGCACTGAAAATTATTTGACCGGCAAATTCGGATAATTCCCTTAATTATATTGACCTTAATAAGATTACTATGTTTATTATACGGGAAAAGGACATTATAAACCGGAGATAAAATGTTATCGGAAAAAATATTGCTGTTAAAACAACATTTAATTGAATGTGCATCCCTTACAGAGAATATGATAGCCAAAAGTATTAAGGGCCTTATAAAGAGAGAGCGGGAATACCTGGTAGAGGTAATCGAGGTGGATGAACCCAGGGTCAATACCTTCGAGATCGAAATCGATGAAATGTGTACAGGGCTTATCGCCCAGTATCAACCTACAGCAAAGGACCTCCGGACTATACTTATGGTGCTGAAGATTAATAATGACCTGGAAAGGGTGGGGGATGATTCAGTAAACATTTCTCAAAGCGCTCTCTTTATTATAGAACGCCCACAGATCAAACCCTTTGTCCGCATACCTAAAATGGCCGAAGAGACCATAAAGATGCTCAATGACAGTATTGATTCATTTATCAATGAAGCCCCCTCCCTGGCCAAATCGGTCTGCGAAAGGGATAATATTGTTGATAATCACCGGAACGAAATATTTAAGGACCTCATCAGCAGTATGACCAGCGATCCCCAGACCATTGAAAGGGCTATCCACGTGATGAGAATCGCTACCAATCTCGAACGTATTGCGGATCTCTCCACCAATATCTGCGAGGATATCGTGTATATGGTCGAGGGTAAGGTTATCAAACATCACAAAGGGGATATGGAGTACTGAACAACATCTTCTGGTTAGCTTTGATCCTGATTTTAAAAGCAATTTTTACCGGAAGTCCATATAAAATTTGCTTGACAGTACCAGTTTTATTATATAATATTGATTTAATAACCTAATGGGGTAATAATTATTTGCACTTAATTGAGTGATTAACACTTGAGCGGATACTCGATTTTAAAACTATATGGATAAAAAGGCATGAGAAAAATAAGGGTTAACAGGGATGTTATTTTGAATCATGAGTATTCACTGCGTCAGGAATACTTATTAACAAATGGAAACGGGGGTTATTCATCCAGCTCAATCCTGGATTGTCACCGGCGCAAGCACCATGGCCTGCTGGTTCTCCCCTATGGCAAAGGGGGCAAGCTTTTTAATTTGCTCTCCAAGCTGGAAGTATCCATCAAGGCAGGCAAAAACCTATTACACTTGTCCACCAATAAGTTCCCGGGAGTTTATTATCCGACCGGGCATCAATATATCGATCATTTTGAGATGGAATATTTTCCGGTTACCGTTTACCGGATCGGGGAGCTCCTTGTTGCTAAATCCATAATTATGCCATTTCGCAGCAACACCGTTCTGGTGAAGTATGAATTATTGGAGGGAGACACCAGCGTTATTCTACGGGCTATGCCTTTTCTGGCTTTCAGGGAGGTAAATTCCATAGTCAGGGAGAATATCGCTTTACGGCAGCGCACCTATTTCGAGGAGAACGGATTCAAAATTGCTCCCTATGAAGGCATGCCTGAGCTTTATTTGCAGACCTCCCGGCGCTCGGTCTTTTTCCCTTCCCCAATATGGTGGTCGAATTTTGAATATATGAAGGACTACAATCGGGGTTACGATTACCAGGAAGACCTCTTTTCCCCGGGCGTCTTCGAGGTTCGTTTACGGCCCGGGCAAGCGGTTATCTTCAGGGCTTCTATAGACCCTTTACCCCTCCGGATAACCCAGAAATGGACCCGGGAAGTTAAACGCCTGGAACAATTGCATCTTAAGTTTAAAAACGAACCCGAACCCCTGGCTACCCTTAAAACCCACGCCTCCGATTACATTATCGAATATTCCAGGGAGCAAAAGGGATTGGTAGCCGGTTATCACTGGTTCCAGGAATGGGGCCGTGATACAATGATCGCACTGCCCGGATTGACTATGGCCTGTGGTGAATTGTCCACTGCAATGGCTATTCTGGAAAGATATGCCCGTTTCGAAAATAATGGATTACTCCCCAATATCATAGATCCTGAAGGTAATCACGCCTACAATTCCGTGGATACGTCACTGCTTTTTTTCTGGGCAATCCAGCAGTTCCTCCACTATGGCGGCTCCATTGAAAAGGTTCAGAAATCCCTGCTTAAAACCATGCTCAGTATTGTTACCGCTTATTTGGAAAGCAGGGTGCCCGAAGCCGGGTTGGGTGAGGACGGTCTGCTTTATGCCGGCAATAAACATACCCAGCTTACCTGGATGGATGCCATGGTGAATGGAATCCCGGTAACCCCCAGGAATGGAGCTCCGGTAGAGATCAATGCTCTATGGTATAATGCCCTTAAATTTCTGCTAAATGAATTCGGGGATTATCTGGATACATCCCTCAGCGGCATTTTAAACGAGCAGGTTGACAGATTTGAAGAAAGCTTTATAGACCGATTCTGGAATTCAGCCAAGGGTTGCCTTTACGATATCTACCGGCCGGAAGGGGGAGATCCTTCTATCCGGCCCAATCAGCTTTTTGCACTGGGACTTCCTTACTCCTGTATATCAACCGACAAGGCTCTGCTGGTATTAGAAACGGTGGCTCAGCATCTGGTTACCCCCTTTGGGCTGCGAACCCTTTCGCCCGAGGATCCACGGTATAACGCTGATTACCGGGGCGATCCCGGCAGACGGGATCATGCTTATCATCAGGGGACTATCTGGCCCTGGTTGACCGGTATATATGTGGATGCCCTGCTGGCTTTCCGGGAGGATAAAAAAAGGGTGAAAATAGAGGTCTTAGATCGTTTCAAGAATCTCTGGGAAACCCACCTGGAGCAATATGGAGTTTTCCATATCTCCGAGATTTTCAATCCTAACCGCCCACACACCGCAAAGGGTTGTATAGCACAGGCCTGGAGTATGGGCGAGTTGATCCGAGCCCTCGATAAATTGCAAAAACTATAGAACTGAACTGGGAATAATATGAAAATACTGATGCTCGGCTGGGAATTTCCCCCTTTTATAAGCGGGGGGTTAGGTAATGCCTGCTATGGCATTACTACCGGGCTTATAAAAAACGGGGTTCAGGTGCTCTTCGTTATCCCTACCCGCCGAGGCCAACAGATCTCACAAGATATTCAGGTTTACGGCGCCGATGAAATCCCACTGCTTAACCCCCGGGTTAAAACTACATTCCGCCGCAAAGGCGATGCCAAACGTACCCTGGAATGGCTGGAGTACAGCCCGGAGTTAGAGATATCCCCCTATTATACCAGTCCTGAACTGATGCATAGTCATCAGATCGATCTCACGGTTCCTCTTTCCAAGACCGCCCGTAATAAGTATCTTGCCGAAGGTGCCCTCCTGGAGTTCACCGGGAATTACGGGAAAAACCTGCTAAGCGAGGTCAGAAAGTTCGAGCTGGTAGCCCAATCCATCGGCTTGCTGGAGAAGTTTGACCTGATACACGCTCATGATTGGTTCACCTATCCGGCCGGTGTACGTGCCCGGCAGGTAAGCGGAAAGCCCCTGATAGTGCATGTCCACGCTACCGAGTTCGACCGCAGCGGGGAAAATATGAACCGGGAGGTCTATAATATTGAAAAGTACGGGATGGAACAGGCCGATAAGATAATCGCGGTGAGTTTTTATACCCGTAATATCATAACAAAGTACTATGGGATCGATCCGGCAAAGATCGAGGTGGTTCATAATGCTGTCAACAAAGACCGGCAGCTTGAACGTTATTCCATAAAGAAGAATTTTGATGAAAAAATAGTCCTGTTTTTAGGTCGTGTAACTATGCAAAAGGGCCCCGAATATTTCCTGGAAGCCGCAAATATAGTCCTTAAAAAGATGGACAATGTCCGTTTTGTGATGGCCGGCAGCGGGGATATGCTCCCCCGCATGATCGTTCGCATGGCTCAGCTTAGGATTGCCGATAAATTCCACTTTACGGGATTCCTGAGGGGAATACAGGTAGAGAAAATGTACGCTCTTAGCGACCTTTACGTGATGCCGTCGGTCTCTGAACCTTTTGGACTCACCCCCTTTGAAGCCCTCCTTTATGACGTACCCATTATCATCTCCAGGCAATCCGGAGCCGCTGAATTGCTGAAAAACGCTATCAAGCTGGATTTCTGGGATGTGGACAAGCTGGCCGCAACAATTTCAAATATTATTCAAAGTAAAGAAATGGCCAATGACATCGTGGAAAGATGCCAGGAAGAGATCAAGGATATCGGATGGTATAATGCCGGCCGACGTATAAAGGATATTTATCAAAAACTGCTAAAAACAGATAAGGTATAACATGGTATCAGTTTGCTTTTATTTTCAGGTACATCAGCCTTACCGCCTGCGAAAAGACTATTCATTTTTCGATATCGGGCTTAATCATTTTTATGAGGACGAAGAGGCTAACCGGGAGATTTGTAACAAGGTATCCCAGAAATGCTATCTTCCCACCAATAACTTGATGCTGGAGCTAATCAACCGATTCAAGGGGAAGTTCAAGGTGTCCTACTCGATCTCCGGTTTGGCCCTGGATCAGTTTGAGAAATTCAATCCGGAGGTGATCCAGTCCTTTCAGCAACTGGCAAAAACAGGCAATGTGGAATTCATTAATGAGACCTACTATCATTCCCTTTCTTTTCTTTATTCACGGGCTGAATTCAAGCGGCAGGTGAGCCTGCATAAGAAAAAGATCAAGGAGCTATTCGGCTATAATCCTAAAACATTCAGGAACACCGAGCTTATCTACAATAACGAACTGGGAAAGTTCATCGAGGGGATGGGTTTCTCCACGCTGCTTAGCGAGGGTGCGGATCATATCCTGGGCTGGCGTTCCCCAAATTTTCTTTACCAGCCTAAAGATTGTTACAAGCTGAATCTGATGTTAAAGAATTACAAGCTTTCCGATGATATTGCCTTCCGGTTCTCCAATCGGGGCTGGGAGGAGTACCCCCTAACTGCAGATAAGTACGCCCGATGGATCCACAATATCAGCGGTAACGGCGAACTGGTGAACCTTTTCATGGATTACGAGACCTTCGGGGAGCATCACTGGCAGGACACCGGTATATTTGATTTTATGAGGGCCTTGCCCGGGGAGATCCTGAAACACTCCGATTTCCAGTTTATTACCCCTTGTGAAGCCCGTAAATATTATACACCGGTAGCCCGAATCAACGTACCTTATTATATTTCCTGGGCCGATTTGGAAAGGGACCTTACAGCCTGGATCGGAAATCCCATGCAGGATTCCGCCACGGAGATGGCCTATGCCCTTGAAAAAAAGGTGCTCGCATCCAGGAACCCGGATCTGATCAGCGTGTGGCGGAGGTTGCTGGCTTCCGACCACTTCTATTATATGTGCACAAAATGGTTTTCCGATGGTGATGTTCATAAATACTTCAATCCCTTCAACTCCCCTTATGACGCTTACCTGGTCTATATGAACGTTCTCAATGACCTTAAAATTTCTCTGGACCGGAATGCCCCCTCTAAAGGGTGAGTAACCGTTAATAAGATAAGGATAATTTTATGGATAATAAACAGTTTTTATTTGAAGTTTCCTGGGAAGTCTGTAACAAGGTGGGTGGCATTTATACCGTAATTCACAGCAAACTGGAGGAGGTTAAAGAGCATTTTGGAGAACGGTATTGCCTGATAGGTCCTGCATTTGATCACAACCCTGAATTTACTGAAGACGAAAGAGAAGAGTCCCGGGAGATCGCCTATCATCTGACCTCGGCGGGAATCCCCGCTCTGGTGGGTCAATGGAAGGATAAGGGAGTTAGGGTCATCCTGGTCAAATATAAGGAAATTCTTGATCAGGAAAGTTTGCTTTATGCGCTCTGGGAGGATTACCGGGTGGATTCCATGTCCGGGAAATGGGACTATATAGAACCGGTACTTTTCTCCACCATGGCGGCCAGGGTAATTGAAGAGCTCAGCTACTTTTATAAGGATTATCAGATACTGGCCCATTTCCATGAATGGCTATCGGGAGGGGGGTTACTCTACCTGAATAAGAATGCTCCGGAAGTTGCCACTGTTTTTACTACACACGCAACCGTGCTGGGACGCTCTATGGCTGGCAACGGTGTAGATATATTCAGTATTTTACAGAACCTGAATCCAGAGGAGGAGTCGCGCAGATTCAACGTATTAGCCAAGCATTCCCTGGAAAAGGCCAGCGCTCAGAATGCGGATTGCTTTACTACAGTCAGCGAAATTACCAGCATTGAAACCAAATATATCCTGGGGGCGGACCCTGAAGTTGTCTTGCCCAATGGCTTCAATATTCAGAACATTCCAAGTTATCAGAGCAACCGGGATTACTATCAGAAAAACCGCGCGAAACTGCTGGATTTCGCTTCCCGCTTTCTGGGGAAAAGCCTGAATCCCGAGAACACCTTTATAATTTCAACTTCAGGCCGCTATGAATATCACAATAAGGGTCTGGATTTACTGATCGAAACACTGGGAGAGATGTTTAAACATCCCGATGAATTTCAAAAAAACATCATTTTCTATATGTTTATCATTGGGGGTTTTGTGGATATGTCGCGGGAAAAGGGCCAGAAAGAGATTACCCCGGAGGGCAATCTTCCCCGCTACTCCAATATCTCCACTCATCCCCTCTGGGATCCATATCATGACCCAATCGCCAATGGCCTTCATAAAAAGGGTATAATGAACAACCCAGGTGACAATCTGAATGTGATTTATGTACCTGTATTCCTTAACGGACAGGATGGGGTTTTGAACATGGAATATTATGATGCCCTGGCCGGTTGTGACCTGACCCTTTATCCTTCTTATTATGAACCGTGGGGTTACACCCCCCTTGAGAGCGGGGCTTATTCCATCCCTACGGTGTCTACCGACGTTGCCGGGTTCGGAAAATGGATTCTGACCAATCGCCTGGCCGGGCAGGGGATCCGGATTATCCGGCGCTACGGGGTGAATCTGAACGATTCCCTCCGCGAACTGAAGAATTTTACCCTTTCAGTAGTGAACAGCAGTCAGGAAACCCTTAATGATCTTCGTATATCGGCCCGTAAAATTGCCCAGAACGCATCCTGGAAAATCCTGTATAAACAATATCTGAAGGCTTATGATACTGCCCTTGAGGAGCGCGGCCAGCGACTTGCGGGGAAAGGCAAAAGGGAAGCTGGCAGGGACCGCGAGGTCTTTTTCCCGGGATCAGTCTCTACCCAACCCCGTCTTAGGGACCTTTCTACAAAATCCATGTTGCCGCGCCAACTGGAAAAGCTACAGGAGATCGCCTATAACCTTTGGTGGACCTGGGACGAAGATGCATTCGAACTCTTCCGCTCACTCCAACCTGATCTATTTGAACAACTGGATCACAATCCGATCCATCTCTTCGAGGTAATCGATCCTAAAATCCTGCAGGAAGCCCAGGAAAATCCACAATTTATGGAAAGATACAATCAACTATTCCAAAAGTTTTCCGACTACCTGGCCGCTGATAAGCCCCAATTGCACAACCCCCATTTTATTTCCGACAAGAGGCCAATCGCTTATTTTACCATGGAATTCGGGCTTCATGAATCATTAAAGATATTTTCCGGGGGCCTGGGCATTCTATCCGGGGATTTCATCAAATCAGCTTCAGACCTGAATATCCCCCTGGTAGGAGTCAGCCTATTCTATAAACAAGGTTATTTCAAGCAGCGCATCAGCCGGGAGGGATTTCAGGTAGCTGAATATATTACCAACGATTGTTTTCGATTGCCACTCAGGGAGTTAACCCGCAAGAGCGGCGAAAAGGTCATAACATCCATTTATCTTCCCGGCCGTTCGCTATTTGTCCGGGTATGGACTACCCAGGTTGGCAAAGTCACCATCTATTTGTTGGATACCGATCTGGAGACTAATTCCCGCTCCGATCGACAGATCACCGCCAGGCTCTACGAATCGAATCGGAAACTCCGGTTAAAGCAGGAAATTCTTCTGGGGATGGGTGGAGCAAAACTTCTTGAGGAAGAGCTGAAGATTTATCCCGCTCTTTACCATATTAATGAAGGCCATTCGGCTTTTCTCCTCCTTCAGCGGCTTATTCATTTAATCAAGCAGCATAATATGGATTTTGAATGCGCCAAGGAATTAGTAAAATCCAGCACTGTCTTCACCACCCACACACCGGTTCCGGCTGGTAACGAGCGTTTCGATATGCCCATGATCGAACACTACTTTGAGCATTATATTAATGCCAGCAATATCCACTTGAACCTTGGGGAATTTTATGAGATGGGGCGTATTCAACCTGCCTCAGCGGACCCCTATGACATGACCGTGTTAGCCCTCCGCAACAGCCATAAGAGAAATGGGGTAAGCCGACTGCACGGCCACACCTCCAGAAAAATGTGGTCTGAATTGTGGAAGGGGTATTTAAGTGAAGAGGTCCCCATTCTAAGCATCACCAATGGAGTACATGTGGAAAGCTGGATGGCCGGCCAGATAAAAAACCTGATCGCCAACCATACCAGTCTTGATTGGACTACCGGTCTTTTGAACAATAAGGCTCTGGAAGAACTGAATAAGATTCCCGCAAATGAGCTGTGGTACGTTCACGTGAACTTGAAAAAGGAATTATTCAGGTTTATAGAGGAGAACATCGCCAGGCAGTGGGAGCGGGAAGGTGAATCCCCTTACCTCCTTGAAAGCTTAAAAAAGTCAATCAAACCGGAACCCCTGACTATTGGGTTTGCCCGACGCTTTGCTGAATACAAACGGGCTACCCTGATCCTTGATGACATGGACCGGATCAAAAAAATACTGCTGAATACCAGGTACCCGGTTCAACTGGTTTTTGCCGGAAAAGCCCATCCAGAAAATAAAGCCGCTCATCAGTTGATACAGGATATCGTCTATTGGTCCAAAGAGAAGACCATGCTGGGAAAAATCTTTTTTATAGAGGATTATGGTATGTTGACAGCCAAGCGTTTAGTGTCCGGGGTGGATCTATGGCTGAATAATCCCCGCCGGCCTCTGGAGGCATCGGGTACCAGCGGCCAAAAGGCAGGCCTCAACGGTGTAATTAATTTCAGCGTCCTGGACGGCTGGTGGGATGAAGGATATAACGGACAGAATGGCTGGGTCATCGGCAACCGAAAGGAATATCCTAATACTGAAATACAGGACCTCCAGGATAGCAAATCCCTCTATGAAGTCCTGGAAAACGAGATCATACCCTGCTATTATGACCGGGATGAAGAAGGTATTCCCAGACGTTGGACACAGATTATGAAGAACTCTATGTTGTCGGTTTTAAGGGATTTCAGCACTCACCGGATGATGAAGGAGTATCTGGACAAGCTCTATGAACCCACCGCCCGGAAGTTTTCGGCCTTTTCCGAAAAGGGCTTCCAGAAAGCCCGGGATACCGTAGAATGGAAGAAATCAGTGCGAGGACGATTCCCCACCTTGAGCATAAAGGGACTGGCTTTAGAAGGCGTGGAAGGTGGCCGTATCAGCATAAATGAAGAGATAAAGGTTCACCTGGAGTTAGACCGGGGTAAAATGGAGATTCCGGAATTAAAGGTGGAGATGCTGGTGGTTCAGAATATCGAAAGGGAAAGAGGGGACGCCTCAAACGGTTTCGATCAGGAAAATCCCGAGATAAATCGTTTCCCGCTGGAATTGGTGGAGGAGCAGGGAACGCTGCTTAAATTCGAGACCTCTTACAAGAGTAATCAACAGGGCAAACTAAGTTATGGTGTTAGGGTATTACCTTATCATCCGGAGGTCGATGACATCATCGATCTTGATCTGGTTTACTGGGCATAAAAATATCAGAAGGATACCCCTTATATCCAGGAATATTTTATTAAATTATAATAATTGTATTCAAAAGAGGTTTCGGGATAGCATTCTTTTCCCGATTCGAAAAGTTAACGGAGCGTAATCATGAGCCGAAAAGACCGCAAGATAATTCTAATCTGCCAATGCCTGGTGAATCCTTATTGCCGGGTACATGTACTGGGGCAGAACTTTCCACTCTCTCATGAATTAATGAATTACCTGATGGAGCGATCCACAGGGATTATTCAATATCCCTGTCCGGAGACCACTGCCATGGGTTTGCGGCGTAATCCACAGGGCCGGGAGCAATATGACAGCATATTCTTTAGGGATCACTGCAAGGAACTGCTCAAGGTACCCATGCTTATGGTCAGGGAATTTATTCGGAATAATTATCGTTTAGTGGCTTTCATCGGTTTGAAGAACAGCCCTACCTGTAGTATTAAATGGGGTAAACACAAGAAAAACAAGTATCAGACCGAGTCGCCCATACCGGTGGATCAACCAGATCCGGGGGAGTCAACCCTGCAGGGTATCATGACTGAGATATTGAACGAAGAATTGTCCAGGGATGGGATTGAGGTTCCGTTTCTGGATTTCCCGGCCCAATCGACCCCGGACTCCGAGGAACGCAAACAATTCTGGGCAGACCTTGAAAAAGCCATGTATCCCATTAAATAATTAGGATGGGGTTCCTATCATCTCGCTGACCAAATCCAGGTAATCTGCCAGTAGTCTGGTAATCAAAAAGTTCTTCCGGACCAGTTCCTTCCCGGTTTCACTGAATTTTTGAGCCATTTCGGGATTTTTGATGATTTCAACCACCCTTTTTGCGCAGCCCTGGTAATCGGCAGGATCGACCAGGAATCCGGTTTCACCATCGATTATCTGAAGGGGGATACCGCCGGTATTGGACCCGATCACCGGGGTACCTTTCCATAGGGCTTCGGTCACGGTCAGGCCAAAGCCCTCCCGAATCGATTTTTGCAGGATTACCGTGGAAAGCTGCTGCAATGCGGAAACCAGCAACATGCTGTCCCGGGTGATCAGAAGCACTTCTCCGCTGGCGATCAGGTCAGCTGCTTTCTCCTTGAGACTATCAAAGATCTTCCAACCCTCGGGATCATCGGCAGCCATATTCCCGCACAGTACCAAACGGCAGGGGACCTCTTTCCTGACCAGTTTATAGACCTCCAGCACCCCTTCCGGATCCTTCCACTTGTCGAACCGTGATATCTGGGTCATAAGAGGGAGATCCATGGGTATATCCGATTCCTGAAGAGTGTTCAGGGCCTGTTCGCGCGGCATCATCATGTTCTTTGGGGAAAGTGGGTCAATTGCCGGATATATGATTTTATAATCCACCGGCAAGCTCTTATGCTTATATTTTTCATGCGAAAGGATCACTTTATCATACTTCAGTATATAACCCTGAAGAAAATTCCACAGTTCTTCATGGGGACTGGAAAGGTCCACATGGCAACGCCAGACCCAGGGCTGCTGCTTCCGAAAAAAGTGGATCAGGGGAAGGGGCTGAGGATCATGAATGATAACGCAGTCATGGTGAATATGTGTATATCGAGAAAAATTAGAGTTTGTGGATATATAAAGCTCTTTGAAGTGATCCTCAAAATGAATGTTTTCACCCTGCAGACCGTTGTGAATATGCTTGGTAGTATTGAAGAAATCGGGAGAACCATGCACAATTCTCCATCCTGCGTTGACCCCCACGTCGTTCATCAGCGGTACCAGGGAATTAAGTATTTCGGCAACCCCGCCTCCAATATAGGTAGCATTGATATGTAGTACTTTCTTCCCATATATCTTACGTGCTTTCTGATGGATGCGATGTAGTGTTTCATCGCCAATAATGAACCGATAGTCTTCAATCGGGTTGATTTTATGCATCATTTTCCTTTCACCAGTTTTTTTAGTAGTTTTTTCATTTCGGATACCGAATCCAGTTGGAAATTTGCCTTACTGTAGCCGAATCCCACCTTGATAGAATAGGCGTCCGGTGGCATAACTTCAAAGGTATCCTCATCCGTCCAGTCATCCCCGGCAGTGATGATGATATCCCATTTACGGCGTTTAAGCCAGTGTAAAATGGCCCTTCCTTTAGTAACACCCATACTTTTGATCTCAACCACCTTGCTCCCGCTAAGTATTCCCAGGTTCAGGTTGGCGGTACGGTTCAGAAGGGCATCTTTTAATTCCCGGGCGCGCAGTTCACCCAGTTCTGTTTCCGCTTTCCGGTAATGCCAGACCAGGGAAAAGTCCTTCTCTTCTATAAAACTACCCGGAGTGCGATCCACGTAAAGCTCAAGTATAGGGCGCAGGTCTTCTTTCCACTCACTGCCCATAGGTTCGATCATCTGCCATTCACCACCCTTCTGCCGGATCCAGATACCGTGCTCGCCGATCAGATTTATGTTCAAATGACTGAACCATTTCTCAAGTGTTGAGCGTTTCCTGCCACTGATTATAACGACATCGTTTTTGTTGTCCGCAACAAGTTTTTCCAGAATTTCCAGGGTTTCGGGCTGGGGTCCCGCCTGGTCCGGATCCTTTACGAAACCCCTCAGGGTCCCATCATAATCCAGGGCGATCAGACGCCTTCGGGCTTTTCTATAATCATTTAGAAGCCTCGCCTTAATAGAATCATCAATTCTCTTCGCCGACAGTTCTTCCTGGTATTTTCTTGCTTTGACCATAGCCTCTATAAAATCATTTGCCCATCGGGTAATATCATAACGCTGCAATCTGTTTCGCATAGTGGCATTGCGCTCAATCTGCTCTTCCAGTGGCATTTCCAGGCTTTCCTTTAAAGCTCTCGCGATTTCCTTCTTGTTGTAGGGATTGACTACGATGGCCTCCCCCAGTTCCCGGGCTGAACCCGCCTTCTCACTTAAAATCAGCACACCGCGACCATCCGACCGGGAAGCCAGATATTCCTTCGCAATAAGGTTCATTCCATCACGCAGAGGCGTGATCAGAGCAATATCAGCAATAAGATATAAGGCCGATAAACTCTCGAAATCAAAGGAACGGTAGAAGTAAAGTATGGGTACCCAGCCAATGGTGCTGAACTTTCCGTTGATCCTGCTGAGCGTTTCCTCCAGCTCCTTTTTCAAAAGCTCGTACTGGGGTATTTCCGTCCGGGATGGAACTGCCACTAAAATCATGACTATTTTCTCGCGATATTGGGGATTTTGCTCTAAAAACTCCCCAAAAGCCTCTACACGCTGCGGAATGCCTTTAGTGTAATCCAGACGGTCGATGGAGATGATCACCTTTTTATCACCAAAGCCCCGACGCATTTTGCGATACTCTTTTTGAACCTCCTTTTCGTCGGAGGATTGATTGAATTTCCGGAAATTGATGCTCATCGGCAAGACCTCAACGATAACAATACGGTTATCCACTATAAGCTGTTTCAATGAATGTTCATGCCCCTCGATCCGGCGCACCGAGTTGAGAAAATTTTCAGCATACTGATAGGTATGGAATCCTACCAGGTCTGAGCCCAGGATACCCTTTAAAATCTCCGACCGCCATGGGAGCGCTGAAAATACCTCGTAAGGGGGGAAGGGGATATGCAAAAAGAAACCAATAGTAGCAGATGGAATATTATCCCTGATGATTTTGGGAAGGAGCATCAACTGGTAATCATGCACCCAGATAAGGTCACCGGGCTGGTAAACCCGGGCGACTTCCTCATAGAATAAATGATTCACCCTTTTGTAGGATTCCCAGTACTGTTCGTCGTAAACGGTGTATTCCATAAAGTAATGGAAATTGCTCCAGATGGTCTGGTTGCAAAATCCATAGTAGTAGCTATCGATATCCTCCTGGTTCAGAAAGATTGCCCGGCAGTTCAGCTTTCTCAGATTCCGGCAAACCTTTTCCTTTTCGGGAAGAGGGAGGTTACTCTTTATCTGGTCACCCGGCCAGCCCAGCCAAACCTTCTGGAAGCTTTCACCCAGCGAGTTCAAGCCGGTGGCAACTCCCCCCACGCTGGGCTTGAAGCAGAACTCGCCATCTTTGCGAATGACCGACACGGGCAGGCGGTTGGAAATTATTAATAAGCGGCTCATGTTGGTATATCCTTCTTTACTTTCCAATAAAAAACGGCTGTTTCTGACCGTCCTCATTGAAGAACTGCCCCTGAAAAAGCCGGATCTCCGGTCCTGCTTCGATGCCCAGTAAATAGCAGGTATAGGTTGTTGGGGCCGCTGGCGCTGTAATATTATAAACCGGATCAAAATGATCGGCAGTACCATCCGACCATTTGTAGAAGTGCCCAAGATAATAATACGGTGTAAATACTCCATCACTCTGGGTTCTGACTCCCGCATAGTCCTTACCGAAAAATTCCAGGTTATGCGCGCTTCCGGGCAGCCAGTTGAAGGTTTGAGTACTGTCATAGACCTCGCCATCCACTTCGAAGCCGAAGTTGTACTCCCAATATGCGGAATCGAGCATTATAGTTACTTCCACAATATTGGAGCCGATCTGAAAATCATCCACATACCAGCCCTCATAAGCATTATCAGTCTCATTATAGGAATCAAACCGGAATCTTACCCCAACAACATATCCTGTATAATCATCCAGGCATATAGGGCTGACAGCGTTCCAGCTCGCCATAGTGGTTTCGAAGACTGCCAGCTCCTCGCAGCTGTTCCAGAAATCATCGGTTATCTCCACGATGCAATCATCCGTGAGGGTATCCAGACCGGTCAGTACCACGTCATCGATGTTCCAATCCTCGCCGTTATAGCTCTTGTAGTCCCAGGCGATATAAAGTACCGGCGAACCGTCATAGGCGGAGAGGTCGATTGACACCTGGGTCTCAAAATCACGGTCCGGATCGCTGCAATAGTAAGTCCAGACAGTGGTAAAAGAGTTATAATCCAGGGTCGTGGTAGATACTTTGACGGTATTTGGATTGACTCCACATCTATCCCAGCGCAATACATCGTCATAAAATGTCAATTCGAGATTTATGATCCCGGAGCAGTTTATTAGTGGGGTTACCAGCAGTTCTTCATTGATAAAAATAAAGCCTCCATGCAATGCCAGTGCCGAATGTGAACCAGTATGTACGCTATGTACGCTGTCGGTACTGTCCGGACACTGCTGCCAGATTACGTCTAATCCGTTGTGGTCGATTATTGTCCATCCATCCGGCGGAAAATCATCTTCGAATCCTTCATTGATAATTTCGATAACGCCGGGTGTCGGTGGCTGGGTCTGTATCCATTGCTTGAAGGTGAGTGAAGCTGGTGACCCTTCCGGCAGCTTGATATAAGGGCTATAAAGCGCTCCGCTTGTTCGGGCCCCGGTATTATAATCATAAGGGCCTCCGCGGTTATAGGCGAATGAACTATCGGGTGTGGAGTATCGGTTGTCTTGTACATGCCACAGGTTCTCACCCGCAATGGGCAGATGATTCCATCCGGATTGACAGCCGTCATCAAAACTGCAGTGGTAAGGGAAACTTTCGGGAACTCCGAGTGGAATTACGAATCCATCATCATCATAATCACAGCAGAAGGCTTCCCAGTCCAGGTAGAGACCTGCGCCGCCGATATTGTCACCGGGGACGCTATCTATTAGCACGGTGAAATATGGCGGTTGGCATTCAGCGGAACCGAAAGCTTCGATGGTGGGCCAGGTGCCGATGGAGTCCAGGACGGTAATATACGGGTCTTCCTCCCATAGGATGGCATTGATCAGGTTAGCGCCGGAACCCCCGATATCATCGAGGATCACCTTCAAAATTATGGTCTCACCTTCCTCAAGACAGCCGTCACCATCACCGCCGGGGGAATCATCCAGACAGATGTATCCACCGATTAACAGGTCAGGCTCTGGGGCTGCGATATTCACCTCGAAATTAAAACTGTCAGTAATCCCCTCTGATGTCCAGACCAGGGTGAAGGTGGCGACGTAGCCGCAGGGAGTGGTATCCGGTATGGAGAAGCTGAAGTGATTCAGGTTGGATGCTAACGATTCATAAGGGGCAATGTTAAGCCATCCGGCAGAATCATCGATCACCGTTAAAAATGAATCTGCGGTATGTAATTTTGCCCAGGGGGTTACCGCCACCATTCCGCCAATATTCGTCAGATTTATTGCGATCAAGGCGGTTTCACCTGCTTCCGCATAACCATCACCATCTCCGCCCTGAATATGCTGCCCTGCATAGGCTAAATCAGGGTAAGAGCCCAGGTTAACATCATCAATATACCATCCTTCATACACATTGTCATCACCGTCATTACTATCAAAGATGAACCTGAACTGTACAATGTTATCCTCATAAGGCTTGATGTCAACCACCCCGGATGATTGCCAGTCAGTGGTACCGGATGAATAATGAACGAGTTCTTTCCAGTTGCTACCGTAGTCGGTGGAGATATGAACATAGCAATCATCCCGTAGCGGGTGCTCAAAAAGCTGAACGTCATCTATGTAGAAAATGGTATTGTCATCGCCATCATATATTATAGCGACATAAATGTCTTCACCCTCGTAATCTGATAGTGAGTATGCGTACCTGGTCCAGGTACATGGAACATCGATCTCTCTGGCTAAGGTATCCGTAAAATTTTCCACTTCATTCCCCGTCGTGGATACCCGGATGCTGAATGATTCCAGGTAGATAAGATTGCAGGAATAGGACCGGGCCCAGAGGCTTAGGATGCCCCGGTCGGTATTCAGGGTAACCTGTGGAGTGACCAGCCAGTCATCATTAGTAACAGAAAAGTTGTGTATCACCCGGGCGACAAAGATGCCGCTATGCACCATCGTGCTATCCACGTAATTATCCGAGGTGTCGGCAATAGTCCAGATTTTGTCATCACCGTCTTCATCGTAGATTACCCAACCCGGTTCAGATGGGAAACTCTCAAAATTTTCATCGACATGGTAAACCCTGTCCAGTGTATCCTGTAATTCCCGGTAATTCTCGAAAGTAAGTTCCAGCGAGGTAGCAATTGGAAGTTTGATATATGGTGAGTAAAGGGCTCCGCCGGTTCGGGAGCCGGTGTTATAATTGTAATCCGGTGCACCCCTGTTATATGCGTAGGAATGTTCAGGGCTGGAAGAGCGGTGATCTTCCAGGTGCCAGAGAACTGTTCCGGACAGGGCTTCAGTGCTCCAGAGTTCATGGGTGCCCCCTTCGAAATCGCAGAAATAGGGAAAAGTCTTAAAACCGCCGATCGTGAAGTTTATGGTATCGGTACCGGAATGACAGAAGCTCTGCCATTCAAGGATGATGCTGACATCTGCCACTCCGCCTGGCGGTTCGGAAGTGATACTAAAACTGAAATGTGGAGCTTCGGTTTCCCTGAAGGTGTGAGCATTGATGTCCAGCCAGTGAGCTTCCGCATTAATCAGGGAAATATATGGGCTACTCCCGGAAATTGTCCCGTTAATTGCCATTGCCTCATTATTAGAGAAATTTTCAAGTTCCACGCTGAGGGTTATTGTTTCCCCGTTTTCAATATACCCGTCCCCATCTCCGCCGGGGGGAGCATCGGTGAGAGTATATCCGCTCATGCGCAGTTCCGGGGCGGGTGCGGTAACCGGTACCTTGAATTGAAAGCTGCCGTTCACATCACTTGCAGTCCATCCAACGGAAAATATCACATTGTGTCCGCAAGGAGTGTTACTGGCAATAGTATAACCGAAATGATCGGCATTGGTCTGGGCGGAATCCCCTTGGGCAATAGTAGGGAATGATGCAGAATTGTCAGTAATAGTAATGAAGGGATCATCAGTATAAATAGTAGCGGTAGGGTTAATGGCGTCAGTAGTCCCGTTATTTTTAGCTATTACTGGCATTACGATGGCTTCTCCGGGTTCAGGAAAGCCATCATTATCTCCTTCGCTATCGTTTATAATATATTTACAGTAAACAAGGTGTGGGAAGTCCGTCGAATCGATTGAAAAATCGTCGATATACCAACCTTCATAGGAATTATCGAGGGCGTCGTGACTGTCGAAGCGGTAACGTAGCCGGATGATATTGTCCGTGTAGTCCCTCAGGTCGATCAGCCCGGGGGAAATCCATCCGGTAGTGGAGCTGGAAAAGCGCTTCAACGATGACCAGTTTACACCGAAATCTTCGGATATTTCGAGGTAGCAGTCGTCGCTGGCGATGGGGGTGCCTGTCACTGTTACATCGTCGATGTACCATCTTTTGGGAAATTTTCCGGTAAATACCCATGCGATGTAAAGCGTTGCAGAGTGATCGTATTCGGTTAGATCGATGGTGATCAGGGAGTCAAAATTGCGTTCCGGGTCGGTTTGATAATAGGTCCAAAGTGTATCGAAGTCGTTCATTTCGAGTCCGGTATTGGATACCAATACGCGAAAGTAAGGTGGTCCATAGGCGCCCCAGTATTCGACCTTATCCCAGAATGATAGGGAGAGGTTTATGTATGCGCTGCAGTCGATTGGTGGTGTAACCAGCCAGTCGTTGTCGGTGGAGTCGTACCATGAATAATCAGCGAAGGCGGACATATCGCCGCTGTGTTCGTGGCTTCCATGCCGCCAGGCAATCTGTTCCCATTGCCAGTTGAGAATCACCCAGCCGGGTGGGGGGAAGTTTCCCCATTCCGCTTCAAAGCCTTCAGAAAGGAGAACGGTTGCAGTTTCGATATCCGGTTCCTGTACTTCGATCCACTGGTCAAATTCGAAGTGCGGGGTGGATCCCGCGGGAAGTTTAAAGAATGGTGAATAGATGGACCCGCTGGTTCGGGAGCCCGTGTTGTAATCATAATCCGGTGTACCACTGTTATATGCGCAGGAATATGAACCTGATGAGTACCGGTGGTCTTCGAGGTGCCAAAGGTTGTGGCCGAAGAGGCTTTCTGATAACCAAAGGTCTTCACAGCCGCTTTCAAAATCGCAGGAATATGGGAGATCGAATGTGGCGCCGATAGGAACGAAAAATTCAAAGCTTCCTGTATGGTCGCCGTTATTACATTCCCAATTTATGGTAAAGGTTATGATGGTAGGTGGTGTTGCCCCGTCTGAATGCCATTTAAAATGAGGGGAGTTGGTTTCCGCGGAAGCTCCTGGGGCAAGGTTTGGTACAGTAGCGGTACTTTCATCGATGGTAATATAAGCGGGAATGTTTGAAGAAAGGTTCAAACTGATATTTGAGGCGTTTAAAAGGGCCCCTTCATTATTGATATTGAGGCGCATCAGGATTGATTCCCCGGGGTCAGCGAAGCCGTCATCGTCCCCGTCAGCGGAGGTATCATCCAGGGTGAATGAAATGTAATGCAAATCCGGTATATACTCGGGGTGCATAACATGAAGTGATGCGTCCCCGATCAGGGTAAGTCCGTAATAATATCTGGGGTTGCTTGCCCCTTTTTCACTGAACCAGGTAACAAAGGCATTTCCAAAGCATTTATTGCGGGGTTTTCCGAATTCCCGGTAAAAGAGTTCTTCGTTCCAGATGCCCCCCATTTTTGTGGAGCTCCAGGCGAGTAAGCCGCTGGCTTCAGGATTAAAAACCGCCGTGCCGCAAAGATAATTATCGTACGTATAATCAGCAGCCGCACATACATAAAAGGAATAGAACAACGTCGGAGGATCGACCTCGCGATAAGTTGCCGAAGTGACAAAATTTAAATCGGTCCGGTCATTTTCATAATATCCGTGTGAGGTAGCGCTTCCATGCGACCTGGTAAGAAGGTGATGATATGGTTCCGGGAGATGTGTAGTTCTGTAGTGCTCTGCCGTTGTGGTTTCGGGTTCATCAACGGTGATCACGGTGCCCAATCCGAAGCCCAATTCAAGATGCCGTTGATCGCTATCGGTCATATAAGCCCACTCGTCATCATTATAGACCAGACTGGCTGTACGGTCCAATCCGAAGGTTCCGTGGCGGTAAGCCCGGTTGCGTGCCAGATAGTTTTGGATCCGGGATAATTGAGTGCCGGTCAGCTCGGTAAGATTATCCGTCCTGATCCTTGATACCCATATCTCGATGAACATGGAGTCATCGTTCCAGGTGTCATATTTTCCGTTATCGGCATGCACCATTTCGTTTTCAAGTGTATCCTCCCAGGTGCCGTCCATGTCCATAAAGAAAATATCGCAGGGAAAGTCATCGTATTCGAATACGCCGGGGTTGTTGTCCCATTCCTGCATCATCTCAAAAATGACATAAGGTATATCCCCTATAAAAATTGCGCCTGTAAGTGAATCGTCGTGGTTAAACCAGGCGATCAGGCTGTCTCTCAAGGCCTCCGCAGACCCACTGCTGTATTCGTAAATTATCGTGGAAAAGTCCTCCAGGAGGAGGTCAACCGCCAGGGTTTCGAGTTCATCATCAAGGCTGCCGTAAATATCGGTATGCACGATGATTGCGATCCTTCCCGAATCGGGGAAATAACCTTTGGGATAAAGATACTCGGGGGTCCTGTCGATAATTGTCAGGACCCTGTCGTAAGCAGGGACATCATGAAGGGGTTTCCCGGGAGTGGAAATATCCATCCACCTGGAGACCGGAATATTATCAGGGCTCTTGGCAATCCTTTCATCAGGGTCTCCCGGTCTGATTTCGGAGTGGCCGGTCTGTGCAATGGATGAGAAAAATAATATCCCGGTTAAAAAGCATAGCGTATATAAAATAGGTACAATTTTGATTTTTATTTGCATCACTATCCCCTCGCTATTTGAGATATTCGATCTCTATCTGGAAGAGCTTGATCTCATCGCCATCATTTACAGATGTGGAAATATCGATGGTTACCCATTCTCCTTCGGATAGGCCGGTAAAATTGGATAGAGTTGCGGTTGTAGAGGTAAGCCCGGCATTTCCGATAACGGTTGTAGTGGTTCCGTTTGAGCGTGATAGAGAGACCTGGTCGATAGAGGGTGAGGCTCCGGTGAGATTGAAATAGAGTGCAAATTGGGTGGAGTCATTATTGGTGTAATTGTAGTCGGCCGGGGGATGCCAAATAACAACCAAATGGTAGTTCTGAGCGCTGCCGCCGGTCTGCTTGATGATCGAATAGTAGGTTTTTCCGGTAGTATTGTCGTAAGAAGAGGTTGCTCTAATTGCCTTATTTTCGGTGGTTGTACCCCGCCAGAAGACCGCATTGGGGTATTCTGGCCATAACACGGACTTCCCATGGTTGTCCGGGATGGGTCCGAGACCCCCTTCCAGACTGTCAGCTATTCCCGCCCGGAATGCGTATGGGCTGGCGGCTAGACGAACCCTGGGGAGAAGAAGGTCGCCGTCAACCTCGATCTCTAACCAGTAATCTACGTCAAATGAGAGGTCAACAGGGTTGATCGAACCCAGTAAAACATCGAATAATCCCTTTGTGACGATAACATTATTGTGGGTTTCCTGCCAGAGATTGGAGCCTTCTTCCTGTGCATTGAAAAGCGTAAAGGTGATATTTACAGTATCGGTAATACCGATGCCGAGGGTATCCGTAACTCTTCCCTGATAGGTCAATATATTTGGTATAGCGTGTACCGATGAGTAATGAGAAAATACTACTGGTTGAAGAACGATCAAAATTAAGAAAATTGATACAAACACACAAATAGAATTTTGGCTGGAGTTTTGCATAGTATTATCCTTGAAAAGGCCGTTTAAGGTTAACCAGTTGTGGTAATATTAATGATTATTGTCTCCCAAATATAATTAATATTTTGAACAAAATAGAGTATCTGAAAGATAAAAGCAACCGAAAATTATTAAAAAAAAGTGTTGAAAATGCCTTTTCCATAACATGGTGGTTTCTAACCCAATATCCGACCCGTAATTTCTCCAGCCTAATAGCTTGACAATGAGTGCAATCTTACATAAATTAACCTTAAATAGGATTTTCGATGCAAAAGAAAAGCATAACTGCAACCATTATAATAGTCATCCTGTTCGGGATACTTAACCTCTTTGTAGCCTATAGCGCCGGGGGATACAGCACCCTGCGTTCGGGGATATTATATAGCACAGTGATTGCCTTTGCGCTCTTTGTAATGTTTATGATCTTTTTTACCGGAAAGGTGGGTAAATGGCGCGCGGTGTTCTTTATCACTTACGCTGTGGGTTTCACGATTTCTTTTGTCTGGATGCTGGCCGGTGACCGTGGGCACATGTGGCTTTTGGATTCCGAACTGCTATATGCGGAAGCGCCTATGTGCCATTTTGTGATCCCCATGCTGATCCTGCCCATCATTATCAAAAGGGTGTTCATCTTCCCCTGTTCATTTGCTTCAGTAGCAGGTATGGTGGTGGTTTTCCTGCTCGTTGCCCTGATCTATGGCAGGGCATTCTGCTCCTGGGCATGCTTCTTCGGGGGTCAGGACGAATTATGCTCCACGATCCCTAAAAAGAAACAATGGCGAATAAAGAAGATGTCGCCTGTGATCCGCTACTTTGCCTTTGCAGTACTTATTTTCATACTTCTACATTCGCTGATAACCCTATCCCCCACCTATTGCTTCTGGTTCTGCCCCTTTAAGGCCACCTCGGAGACCATTCAAGTGAATTCCTTTATACGCATGATCCAGACTATTATCTATGCCGGGCTCTGGGCCAGCCTGGTGGTGATGCTCCCGCTCCTCACCAAGAAACGCACCCAGTGCTCGCTCTTCTGCCCCATGGGAGCGTTCCTGAGCTTGACCAGTAAGATAAATATCTTCAAACTCAAAATAAATAAGGAGAAATGTACATCCTGCGAGAGATGTATCGATGTGTGTCCCACATTCTCAATGACCAGGGCTTCACTGGAAGAGGGTCATCCCATGTTCACCTGCGTTAAATGCGGAAAATGCGTTGAAGTTTGTCCGGAGAAAGCGATCGGTTTTCGGATAGTAGGCGTACCCTTTACATCTTCGGAAAGCCCCCTTTATTCAGAGAAGGGTGGATTTTGGAAGCGTCTCTTTGCGGACCTCTGGGACCCCGCGGTGGTCTTTATCTTTGGTATCTTCCTGATCGGTTCGGTATTGGCTACAACCTACCTGGTAGATGCAATCTCTCGAATCCTTCAGTTACTGGGGATCTAATTTTATCCTAACTCATGGTGCATGTGAGACTGCAAAAGAGATAGTCAAGGTGCAGTTTTTTAATCTTTAGCTGTTTCTTTTGATACTGTTTTGCAAAGGGCTCACAGAGGGAGTTGACAGTGCACTTTTCTTATACTATGAACATTAGCAAAAAGCCCAATATAGTGCAATATATTTCACTAATTCGTGCGTGAAGCCAATAGAGAAAACACGTAATAATAGTCTTAGGCTATTTTAACCGCCCAGTATTCCTATAAATACTCCTGCAGCAATTGCGGAACCGATCACTCCGGCCACATTGGGCCCCATTGCATTCATCAGCAAGTAGTTTTCGGGATCCTCCTTTGTAGCCAGTTTCTGAACTACACGGGAAGCCATGGGTACTGCCGATACCCCGGCTGCGCCGATCATGGGATTGATCTTGCCTTTGGATAACCAGCACATAAGCTTCCCAAATAGTGTACCTCCCGCGGTGGCAGTAGCAAAGGCAATTACACCGAGGAAAAGTATGGCTATAGTTTGCCAGTTCAGAAATTTCTCCGCGGTCATCATATAACCTACGCCCAGTCCGAGGAACACGGTAGCGATATTGATGATCTCATTGGCAGCGGACTTTGCTAAGCGTTCGGTAACCTTCGACTCACGGAGCAGGTTCCCGAACATCAGCATCCCGATAATGGGAAGTGCCGAGGGGACCAGTAGCCCGGTAATAATGGTAACCAGAACAGGAAAGAGTATTTTAGTAAGGCGGGGAACCTTGCGGGGGCTCTCCATCCTGATGCTCCGTTCCTTTTTTGATGTAAGCAGCCGGATGATCGGAGGTTGAATAATGGGCACCAGGGCCATATAGGAATATGCGGCGACGGAGACCGATCCGATAATCGAGGGAGCCAGTTTCGTTGCGGTGTAGATGGTTGTGGGCCCGTCCGCGCCTCCGATTATGCCAATAGTGCAGGCTTCTTCGAGTGGAAATTTGAACAGTATAGCGACGAGCATAGCGCAGAAGATGCCGATTTGCGCTGCTGCTCCCAGTAGAAAGGTCTTAGGGTCCGCCAGCAGTGGGCCGAAATCCGTCATCGCACCGATCCCAAGAAAGATCAGTAGTGGTACTAACCCGGTTTTTATCAGGTTGAGGTATATAAGTGTCAGCAAACCGCCTTCATCCACGATACCGGTAAGCGGCAAATTGGCTAAGATGGCGCCGAATCCGATCGTAGCCAGAAGGAGCGGTTCCATTTTCCGGGCAATGCCGAGATAGAGCAATATGCCGCCCACTATGATCATCACTGCTTGACCCCAGGTCAGGGCAGTGAATCCAAAGTCGAGTCCTAACATTATAACTCCTCCTCGTATTTTTTGATTGCGGAACTTATCACTGCGATGAGCTTAGCCCTATCCGGTTGAATAGCTTTGCCGGCGTAATCCGGTTCAGTTGCTACTCTGGCGCCCAGAGCGTAGGACAGTTTGCCGATCAGCCAGGCTGTGATGGTCAGGATGGTCAGCGTTATGAAAACCATCAATATCCCTAAACCCGCAATGCTTAATGCTTCTGCCCACATGTTAACCTCTTGTTAATTTGGCTATTACTTCACCGGATTCTACCTGATCGCCGGCTTTAACAACTAACTCGCT
>JAFGGQ010000004.1 GCA_016930435.1 bacterium | reverse complement strand
GGGAACATCACTGATATTTACACCTGTACCGCTATTTCCAAGCGGGGAGGTACATGTCCGGCTGCTCGCTGCAGAAGACCTGCTGGGTAACGAACTGGAAACACCACTGGATTGGATATTCTTCATAGACATTGATCCACCCGTTTTCTGGGATGAACTCCCCGCCGATGGCAGCGTGATAACCATACCTTCACCTACTATATCGGTGCATATCGCCGATTCACTTTCCGGATTAAATGAGGGCTCTATCGGGTTGCTTATTGAAGGAATAACCTATCGAATAACCGATCCAGGCGTATATTGGGATGGGGAGTTGCTGACCCTGGAATGCAGTGAGACCGGTTTATCCTGGCTCGGAGGGAGTACCGTTACCCTTTGCATTTCAGCAAGCGACCTTCCTGATTATTGTGAGCCCAATGTAGATACTTTCTGCTGGGAATTTTCCATTGCAAGCGGAGGGCCCATAGCCGAGATTCTGGAACCCACTGATGGAACCACTACCGCCTGTCAGGATCATATTATCCTTCTTACTCTAAGCGATCCCAATGGTATTGCAGCGAGTACCATTCAGATCTCGGTTGGGGGAGTTTTATACGATATAACAGACACCAATCTGACCTTCCGGAATGATAGCCTGTTCTTCGCTCCAATTGGTGGTTCCTGGCCGGATAATGACACAATTCTGGTAATCCTAATCAATGCCGAAGATTCACTGGGAAATGGACTCGAGGGAGCACCTGTTGCCTGGACTTTTTACACTGATTTTTCACCGCCCTATGCTTTTGGTTTCACCCCGCCTGATGGAGCAGAGGTATTTAACTGGCAGGAAATCATACAGGTACAATTGCAGGATAGAGTATTGGGCATTGATAGTACATCTATCACCATGACCATAGATGGGGTTTACCGCGCTCCCGGTTCCCTGATTTTCGATCTCGCTTCACCGGCATTAAGCTGGGACGGACTGAACCTGAGCCTGGATCCCAGTCTGGTCGATGATGTGGCTTTAGGCATCAGCTATCTTCCTGAAGAGGATACCCTGTCCGGAAACGGGATATATTTTCCTGAATTCGCCACCATCGTTATCACCCTGAATTGCGCCGAAAACCTCCCGGATTACTGCGATCCGCAAAGCCTTGCAAGCCCTTATTCCTGGGGCTTTACTATCCCTGACGATGATACCATGCCGCCCATTCTATCCAATTTTGCTCCCTCTGCCCAACCTACCCTGACCCCATTCTATATCTGGTGTGATATCACTGATCCTTCAGGGATATGGCTGGATAGCCTATACCTGTTCTGGTGGGAAACCAGCGCCAGCGGTTACGAAAACCTATCCTTCCAAACCAGCGCTTACCGCAGCGATTTAATGATACCCGGCTTCCCGGATACAACTACGGTACATTACACTATCTATTGCTTCGATGATGACTACGATTTCATGAACCCGGCTGACAGGAGCGCTGTTTCTGTTGATCGGGTTGTCTATATTCAATCCGGACCCAGTGCGGCTCCAGGCGTCCCTCAACAGGGCTCTATCTCCGCATGTGATGATCAGGAAATCCAGATTCTCCTGAGTGATGACGATGGGATCGATACCAATACAATCCTGCTCTCCGTTAATGGTCAGGATTTCAATATTAACTCCGATGAACTTTGGTTTGAAACCAGTACAGGGATCATTCACTTTGAACCAGCTCCCGGATTTTTCCTGAACGGGCAGTTGGTTGAAGTAGCCCTGCTGGAAGTCTCAGACGTTCTGGGCAATCCAATGTGGGATACGCTCACATGGAATTTTGAAATCGACCTCGAAGCGCCGGCATGTTCAATGCTCTACCCCATACCAGGCGATATGGTCACCAATCTCCAGACAGAAGTACGGATAGACATTCTGGACAATCTGGCCGGAGTGGATACTTCCACTATATTATTTATAACGTATAATGATACCTTTACCGTTTCATCTAACGGTTTATCCTGGAGCCAGGATGGACTGGGAGGCACACTGGTCTTTGACCCTACTGCCGCAAGTTATTGGTTCGTGCAGGGTGATACCATAACCGTAACCCTGACTGCGGGTGATCAACCCGATTATTGCGGTTCAAATCTGACAACCCGGAGCTGGTTCTTCTACACCCAGCCGCAGATCAGTTGTGGCATTCATCCCAATCCTTTTACTCCCAATAATGATAACTACAACGATATTATTATCTTCGATTATCCGGAAATGTTTACTAAATCCGGACGACTCAGCATCTTCAACCTTCGCGGAATAAAGGTTTGGGAAAGCGACTTTGATCCGGTAAGCAATTTTACCGAGGTGCTTGGCCGATCCTGGAACGGAAAGGACACTAAGGGCATTAGTCTCCCTGAAGGCCTTTATTTATATAGCATCGAAATCGCTGATAAAAATGTCTGTAATGGTACTTTAATCTTGTCAAGATGAACATTGTAGTTATATTTCTGCCTTAATTAGTATCCCGGATTTAATTCAAATGGGTTCGGGTAACTAGTAAAATAAAAAACCAAGTTATGATTTAACCTGACTTTAAGGTCGCTTCTGAATTAATGGTTCTTGTATAAATAAGTTTAATTAATGTTTTCGGGTAGGTCTTAGAGTAGTGGAATGAATAATGTGATCGGAGTAATTATGTACAACTATAAGGATATTGAGAACAAACAAAAGGATAAGTGGAACCGTTTAAGGTTATACGATACTCCTGAGCGGCCTGATCGCAAGTATTACCTGATGGAGATGTACGCGTATCCATCAGGGGATATTCATATTGGCCATTTTCGGAACTACACTCTGGGTGATGTGCTGTGGCGGTATTTAAAGATGAACGGTTATGATTTACTCCATCCTTTTGGATGGGATGCCTTTGGATTGCCGGCTGAGGAAGCGGCAATCAAGAGGGGAGAAAGTCCCAGCGCCTGGACAATGAAAAACATTAAACGTTCCAGGGAAACCCTTCAAAGACTCGGTATAAGCTATGACTGGGAAAGGGAAGTAATAACCTGTCAGCCGGATTATTACAAGTGGACCCAGTGGATTTTTCTACAATTATATAAAAAGGGCTTAGCTTATAAGGACCGTTCTTATGTAAACTGGTGCGCTAACTGTAATACGGTATTGGCTAACGAGCAAGTTCATGACGGGAAATGTTGGCGCTGCGAATCCGAGGTGGAGAAACGGGAGCTGGAACAGTGGTATTTTAGGATAACCGAGTACGCTGAACGCCTTCTTAATGATATTGAAAAGCTAGAAAACTGGCCTGAAGCAATCAAGAATATTCAAAAAAACTGGATTGGCCGGAGTGAGGGGGCAATGGTAAACTTCAGGCTGGATGATCTTGGTCTGGATCTGCCTATCTTTACTACCCGGCTGGATACTATTTTCGGGGTGACCTTTATGGCTATTGCCCCTGAACATAAACTAATACCGGAAATTTTGAAGATCAGCCCTCATGCTGAACAAATCCGTGAATATGTCCGGAAGGCGTTGATGAAACCGGAAACTGAACGTACCAGCGATGAAAGGGAAAAAGATGGAGTTTTTACCGGGTTATACGCAATAAATCCTTTTGACGGTTCACGCATCCAGATTTGGGTTGCCGATTATGTCCTGGCAGCATACGGAACCGGAATGGTGATGGCCGTACCCGCCCATGATCAGAGGGATTTCGAATTTGCGAAAAAGTATAATATTCCCATCAATGTTGTTATAGATTCTCCGGACAGGGCAATAAATAATGATTGCCTTAATGAAGCTTATACAGAGTACGGCATAATGATAAACTCCGGCGAGTTTAGTGGTCTGTCCTCGGAAAAGGGAATGAAAACGCTGGTTGAACATGCACGGAAAAATGGTTTCGGGGAAGCTTCTGTGGTCTATCGCCTTAGGGACTGGCTAATTTCCAGGCAAAGATACTGGGGTGCTCCGATACCGGTTATATATTGCGATAGTTGCGGTGTAGTTCCCGTACCCGAAAAAGAGCTTCCGGTATTACTGCCGGATGATTCAAAAGTTGATTTTCTGCCAAAGGGCCGTTCTCCATTGGAAGAGGTTCCTGAATTTGTCAATGTTCCCTGTCCCCTTTGCGGTAAGCCGGCGCGTCGGGATGTGGACACAATGGATACCTATGTATGTTCTTCATGGTATCACCTGAGGTATTTAAATCCTAAAGATGATGACTTCGCATTCAGCAGTGAGGAGGCTAAAAAGTGGCTCCCCGTTGACTTTTATATCGGTGGGGCAGAGCATGCAACCAGTCATCTTTTATATTTTCGTTTTATTACCAAGGTACTTAAAGACCTGGGTTACCTTGAAGTGGACGAGCCGGTACGTGGCTTGTTTAATCATGGAATGGTATTGGATGGGCATGGTGAAAAGATGTCCAAGTCCAGGGGCAATGTGGTTTCACCTGTGCGGTTAATTGAGGAGATTGGAATTGATGCTGCCCGAATCTCCATCCTCTTTTTCGCACCTCCCGGCAGGGAAATCCTCTGGAATGAGGAGGGAACCAAAGGGGCAACCCGTTTTTTAAAGCGCATTTATACTCTGATCGAGAATATCGAACCCAATCAAAACGAGGTGATTATCGATGAGGACGGTTACGCTGCTTTGAATGAGGAGGATAAGGAATTATTCAAGCTGACCCATCGACTCATAAAAAGGGTGGACAGGGATATACATGAAATGCAATTTAACACCGCTATTGCAGCTCTTATGGAAGCACTCAATGATATTGACCCTGAACACCTGAAAGTATCGTCTGTTAAAAACTTTGTGGTCAAAGCTTTCCTGCGGCTGCTTAATCCGTTTGCCCCTTACCTGGCAGAATATTTCGGTGAAAAATGGTTCTCAGAAGAAACAATACTGCATGCTGAATGGCCCTCCTTTAACGAAAAATATACCCGATTTAAAGATGTAACCATCGCCCTTCAAATAAACGGGAAATTAAGGGGGACTATTGATATGGTCTCGGACTCAACGCAGGAGGAGGCTGTCGCCCTTGCAAGAGAAGTTGAAAATATCAATCGTTATCTTGAACAAGGTGAAATTAAAAAGATCATCTGGGTTCCCAATAAACTCCTGAACTTTGTTGTAAGATGAGGATACAAGCGTAGAATCCTTAGTTAAACCTTCAGGGAAATATTGATATGTTTATCATGCAGCGGGGGAGGTTACTTAATTTAGTGCAAGGCCGATGTAAAAAATCAATCCGCTTGGATTGATACTTCCGCCTGGAAGGCTGACACCATATCCGGCAACGTTTATGCCGCTATATTCGATATCCTGTGCAAGAAGGTAACTGAATTTGACAAACATGCCAATGTGCATGAAAGTGGCTTCAGCACCTATATTTCCGATAAAAAAAGGCCGTCCGAAGAGTTCCTTATTCTGCTCATCATAGGGGACGTAAACCTGGGTCACATACTCCCAACGCGCAATCGTTGAAATCCCCATTATACCGGCTCCTACAGAGGCAAATGGGAAAATACCTATGCCCGAACTGCCCAGAAATCTTCCCAGTCCGATAGCTCCATAGAACCCGGTAGCCAGCATCCGGCGCTTGACTGTAGATTGGTTTACTTCATCTGGTAATAATTCGGGGGGGAGGGACAACTCATCCTCATTAGTTTTATAAACTATTGCCCCAATATCAATTATAAATATCTTACCTTGTGGTATGCGCAAGTTGAGATTTGAAGCCCAATCCCCATTGCTTATTAAGGTGGTGTCATCAGGGTAAAACTTTCCGAAGCCTAACTGCAACCCAATGCACTCGGCATAGCGGAAATTTGCCACCATAATGAACATTGCCAATAATAGCACCGACCAATGAATTCTTTTGATCATCCCAAAACCGGTTTGTATTTCAAAATTTCAGCAAAGTCGAAAATATATTTACAATTATTTAGTAAAATGTCAACAAAAATATTGACAGTCAGAATACTAATATGTAAAATCCAATGCAGAAATTGCTTGCTGATATAAAGATATTTATTAAATTCCGGTATTATGCGAAGAGAAATTTATAATAATAATTCAAAATGGATTATATTTGCTCTTACTTTGGTATTACTGCTGTCCTTCAGGATTGCATTTTTACAGGCGGAGCGATATGCCAATGACGTATTCCAGTTCGATACGGATTCCCGGATAACGGCCATGGGAGGCAGTTGGGTGGCACAGGAAACATGGGCAGCGGCAAGTTATTATAATCCGGCAGCACTTTCTCTCCAGCAGTCAAAAAGTATCATGCTGACACATTCCCACTCCTTTGGTGGACTGGTAAAATATGACTTTTTGGGGTATTCCGCTTCCCTGAAAGAAAGACATCATTATGGAATTTCCCTGTTATATGTGGGTGGAACAGCTATACCGGTGACTGCCCTTTCCGATCAATATCAACCGCTTTCATCCCATAACCGGCCTTATCTTGTTGAGGAGAAGGGGCATTTGCAGTTGACACTTTTTCCCGCTTACGGCACAACTATTTTTCAAACAGTGCATCTTGGACTAACGCTTAAGATACATTTCAACAAGATTATCGATAATACAGCATGGGGGCTGGGAACGAATGCGGGTTTATTATGGAGTCCCCTGGAGTGGTTAAGGGTGGGATTCCAGATATCTGATATCACAACAACCCTGATTTCATGGGACACCGGAAACAACGAGACCATACTACCTGCACCCAGGATAGGAATAGCGGTCAGGAAGTATATTGAAAAATTAAGAGGCACGCTGACAATCAGTTCGGACGGGCAATATTATCTCGAAGAGAATGAACCCTTCTGGGGTATAGGATTGGAGTACAGTTACCAGGATCTTATTTCCCTGAGGGTGGGGATGCGCCATTCGACCTTTGTTACCGGGGCAGGATTAAATATAAAGAATTGGAGTATTTCCGCTAATTTTGAAGATCATCCGGAATTAGACAATAGTTATAAAATATCAGCCTCAATCTATCTATAGATAATGACCATATCCAATACAAAGTTTTCAACAGGCATTTTACTACTCGGCATTTTTTTTTCATTGGCCCTTGCTCAAACTGAGCCGGCGGTATATGAACTCTTCTATGAAAGCATTCAGGATCTGGACATATTCACGGTCCCTTTTGGATTTAATCCGGAGGAGACCGCTTTTGGGGATGAACTCTTTGAAAATGGATTATATTACGATGCTGTTACAGAGTATAAGCGTTTTTTATTCTATCATCCGGAGACACCTTTGGAAAACTATCTGCATTACAAGATGGCGCTGGCTCAGCTTCGTCAGGGTGAATTCAGTGGCGGCATTCAGAACCTGGAATATCTTATTTACCTGAGCGATGACCAGGAGGTATCCTACAATGCCAGCCTGATATTAGTCCTGACCCATATTCGATTAGGACATTTTTTTCTTGCGGAATACGAAATCATTGATAAAATATCCACCTATAATGTTCCCTCAAAACTGGTGGAACTTTTCTATTGGTATGGCTGGTTATTTTTACTACAGGGCCGCTGGGATGAAGCCCGGGAAGCCTTTATGGAGATTATTGAGATGGGCGACACCGAAAGTCAATACTATTATGGACATGCCTATGCACTTGTCAAAGAGATGAAACTGCAGCCAGAAAATATTGAGCACCGTTCAGAAGGTCTTGCTAAATGGCTATCCGCCGTTGTTCCGGGCTCGGGCCAGATCTATGCCGGCAAATGGAAGGAAGGAATTAACTCCCTGCTGCTGAATACCGCTTTCGGCTATCTCACAGGCAGAACCCTTGTAAATGAAAAGTTCTTCCAGAGCGCGGTCATCTTCTATCTTCTATGGTCACGTTATTACTTTGGAAGCAGCTATAATGCTGAAAAAATAGCCATTGAATACAATCAAACCAAAAGCCAGCAGTTAATCGTCTATTTAATAAACAAATACCTGAAATCATGAAGCTTAATTTACTGATTATACTATTATCGCTAATTTCCATTAGTTATTATGCTACCGGGCTTTTTGCCGCCGATTCATCACGGGTATCTACAAAGGTTGCCGATGACAGACACGTGAATCAAAAGGAACTGATTGAATTGCCCACAAACCCGGTGAAGATGCTGGCTGGACTCGTGATAGACCTTTACCAGTTTTTCTTTTCCCATCAGGATAATCAGGAGTGCCAGTTCGATCCTTCATGCAGTGAATTTGCCAAACAAGCCTTTGAGCAGTATGATCCTCTTCAAGCAATCCTGATGACCTCCGATCGCCTGATACGTTGCAATCCCTTTGCTTATCGCTATTACCCCTTAAATTCCCGGGGTTCTTTGAGAGACCCGGTCGAGGAAAATACAATATGGTAAAATACCTGTCTATATTTTGGATCTGTTTATTTTCGGTTTTGGCTTTTACCCAGGAACAGGGCTCCATCCCGGAACTGGAGAGGCCGGATAGTATGGATATCCACCCGGCGATCATGGAAACCATGATAACAGATGCTCCAGAAATTCCTGAAACACGGGAAAACCTGTTGCGATTTGCTGATTATCTCTTTGCTGAAAAGGAATATTCGAGGGCAGCAGTAGAATACCATCGCTTTCGATTCAAATATCCGGAGGATGAGAATCAGCATTATGCTCTTTTAAGAATTGGTTTATCGTATGAAAAATGCCAGGCCTATGAACGTGCCCGTAATTATTATAAACAATTAATTAATAATCCGAACAGCGATAAATACAGTTCAGCAGCCTACTATAGAATGGCTTCAACCTACTATGAAGAGGGGGACTGGGAGGGTACGTTAGCCTATATAGGAGCTCTTCAGGAGGTAAATGACAGGTTGGGTGGAGCATTCTCTTATCTCAAAGGCTGGTGTTTGCTGCATACACGCGAATACCGGGCAGCTCAGAAAATTTTCGAAGAACTCAATAACAACAACGTCGAAGGGCAGCAAGTATCCTCGCTTTATTATCTAATATCCAAATCCAGGCAAGCCCAGATAATGAGCAAGCGCAGCCCTCTGGTTTCAGGATTATTCTCTTCAATATTGCCCGGCAGCGGTCAGCTTTACTGCAAACGATTTGGGGATGCCGGGTTCTCTTTTGCTTTTACGGTGGGATTCGGAACTGCAGCTATCGCGCTCTGGGAAGAAGACCGCTCCTTCGCTATAACCTCTGCACTATTAGCATCTTTCTTCTACCTGGGGAATATCTACGGGGCAATTAATAGCGCCATTATTTATAATAATCATGCACACTCCGAATTCATCCAGAAAACCGAGGAAGGTGTTCCACATAAAGCTATTGAATTATATCAGAATCCGTAGATTATGATCGGTGAAATCAAACGAAAAAGCATCCATTTCCTGGTACTGGCCATACCACTGGGCTATTATTTCCTCCCAAAATCTACGGTCCTACTGATCATCTTGCCCTTGACCATAATAGCCCTTATTTTCGACCTCGTCAGATTAGTCCATATCCCATTCTGGAGATGGTTGCAAAAATTTATGTATGATATCTATCGGAAACACGAATACACCAAGATTGCCGGATCGACCTATATCCTGCTCGGAGCTACTTTGACCGTATTGCTTTTTAATAAATATATCGCTATTCTGGTCCTGTCCTTTACCGTTCTTGCCGATACCAGTGCGGCTTTAATAGGAAAAAAGTGGGGGAAACATAAATTTCTCACCAATAAAACTGTTGAAGGCACTATGGCATTTCTGCTCACTTCCTTACTTATTGCTTTGATCGTACCCAACCTTCCTTTGGATATTAAACTCATGGCTTGCTGTATAGCTACAATTATCGAAGCGATGCCCTCTTTTATCGATGATAACATAACAATCCCGTTAATTGCAGGTGGCATCATTCAACTCCTCTGGATCGGTCTTTAAGATATTTTTCCTTGACAATATTCCATTTCTGAACAAATTATATTTTGTTTTTTTTAATTTTTTAATTCAGGAGTTTTTGTTATGCCAAGAGGTAAAGTTAAAAGGTTTGATGAAAAGAAAGGTTATGGCTTCATCAAACAAGACGAAGGGGGACCAGATATTTTCGTTCACTATTCCGATGTGACCGGTGAAGGCTTTCGGTCCCTTGCTCCAGGCGATGATGTTGAGTTTGAAATCATCCAAGGAGATAAAGGCTTAAAAGCTGCCAACGTCAAGAAAGTATAGCATTTACCTTCTAAAATATCATTACCTCTGCGGTATGGGGTTTTGTTCCGGTTTGTGAAATCCATTCGTTGGTTTCAGCGCCAGGGAAGTGGTATGTTTATTTTTCGTATGATTTATCCCCCAAAAATTTTTTCAACTGAATAATATTAAGCCAATAAAAATAAAAGAGGGGTATCATGATAATCAAGGTTGATTTAATAGCTGTGCTTCTTATAATTGGATCAATGTTCACTACCCGTGCTTTTCCCGATGAATCAGGAGAAAACATCCAATTTAGGCATATCGCCGGAGAATATGAATCCCGAGTAATTACTGAACCGGAAAGCGAAGAAGATTCTCCAATGAATCATGCCGGTGCTGGTATCGGAAAGGAGTATCGTCCATCGCTGTATTCCCCCGTGGATTTTGCTGCCAGTCTCGTCTGGACGCTTTCTGATGCTGCTGCTATAGTGAACCGGGATATTGGAATTACAGGTGAAGGTGATCTAACAGCGATGGCTTTCAATCTCAATGATGAACGGTTCAGCCTGTTTCAATTTTACCATGCTGATACGATTTGGGAGTATCCAACAGGCGCGGATGGTTATCTGGATATTGCTGAGGAAGGAAACCGTCTGGCAGCAGCGGCAAATGATATGGTATATTTATTCCTGACCGATTCTGCGCGTCCTTATTGGAAATATCCGGTTAGTGCCGGTTTCCGGGCGGGGCCGGTGGATATATCCACAGATGGTGCATATCTGGCTGCTTCCGCTATTTCCGGGGATACTATTAATATCATACTGTTCGCTGCTGCAAACCCATCGCCTCTCTGGATTTATTCAATAGACCCTTATGAGAGCGGAGGGCTTGTTAGCCTGAAAATTCCCACCAGTAAGAGCAAACTACTGGTAACCTGCCGAAATATGATTTATCTGATAAACATGATCTCGGTCGATCTTATCTGGAGTACCGAGGCTTTCAATACCGAATATCCAGCTGATATCTCCGGCGATGAGGCTGTGATCGTAGTGGGTAGTATAACCAACGGTATGCTTCGGACCTTTCAGTGGAATTCTGTTGCCGAGGATTATACCCTGATCTGGACCTACAATTTTACTGGTGGCACTTCAGCATGGGCCAGGGGAATTGCTATCTCCGATGACGGCTCTACTATCCTGGCTGGTTCATTGATATTCTATGAATCCGGATACGGGGGAGAGGTAGCCTGTTTTTCCACCTATGAGGGGGGCGTTCCCCGCTGGACATACTCAGGAATGGGAGATGCTATTTCGGATGTGGCTCTATCTTCAGATGGATTAATAGGTATTGCTGGCAGCTGGGGTGATATTGCCAATACTACTCCGGATATTGCCCTATTTGAAACCTATTCACCGGTACCTTTTTTCACCGCTATTTCGCCGGGCTCCATTAACGGAGTGGATATTTCCGCGGAAGGTAAATACGCGGTAGCGGGGGGCAAAGCGGTGCATAACCGGGTTTTCGGAAACGGAGCAAGGGTGTACGGCATGGAGATCAATCTGGGAGGAGGGTTTATTTCCGGCCAGGTCAACCTTTCCGATGACCCGGATAATAGTGGCGTATTGGTTGAAACTGTCGGTTTTCCGCGCTTTGCATTAACCGATGAAGATGGCAAATACCTTATTAAATATATTCCAGCCGGTGAATACCTGGTCACCGCACAGAAAAGGGGCTATAACACCGATGTTTACCCGGAGATCATTGTCTTTGAAATGGATACTACCGAGGATATAGATTTCGAATTGACTCCGGTGGGCGTTGCTCTCCGGGATCTGGCTGCAAGCGCTGGATTGCTGACCACCGTCGAACTCGACTGGGTACCTTTAGAACCAGGCACATCAGCAGATACTATTCTTATTTACCGGGCGCAAGTACCCGGAGGCCCTTATAATCTTATTGGTAAAGCCGGGGCATTGGACAGCGCCTACTCCGATAGAGCAGTTTTCCCTACCTTTACCTATTACTATGTAATTACTGCACGGTATCCTGACGGGGAAAGTGAATTTTCCAATGAAGCAATGGGTTTCCTGGATGACTCATATATCATCACCGAAATAATTGTACCCATTGCAGAGATCACTCCAATACTGGATGGGGGATTTGCTCCCGATGAATGGGAGGATGCTATCCAGGTGGATATCTCGGATGTTTTCGGAAGCTACGACGGTATCCCGAATGGACCCGGTTCTATCTACCTTTACTTAAAATATTGCGATTCTCTTGACCTGCTCTACCTGGCTGCAGAGAACCTTTATGATCATGGACTCTCAGCTGGAGAAGGAATGGGTATATATATCGATGATAATTGTGATGGCAGATGGACGGATTCCGGGAGCCGTTGGCATGAAGGAAATTTCTGGCTTAATTTCGAGTCTGGTCACCGTGGGATTTCGATTTTCCGTCAACTGACCCGAGGAGGATGGGCTGGTTATCAGGATACCCTGGATGATATCACGCTTCGGTTCAGTACGATTGCTGGAAGATTTCAGATGGAAGCCTCCATTCCTATGGGTTTCAAGAATGGACATGAGATACAGCTTTTCGCCCCGGAAAAAAAGATAGGTTTTGGGGCATTCCTGCAACGATTCCACACCGGGACGGGTAACACCTTTGAAGGTTGGTGGCCTCAAGGTCTGGATAATATAGTATCTTACCCCAATCATTTCGGAACATTGACTATACCAGCTACTCTTTACGCCCCTCCTGCAGCACCGGAAAGCATTCGGGTGGAGACCGTGGATGAAAATGATCTGCAAATCTCCTGGATTGATCCTGATTTAGGAGTGGATGGTTTTCCCCTGCTGAGACTATCCGGATTAATTATTTACCGAAATGGAGTTGCTTATTCTTTCGAAGATAGCGGAGTGGAGTTATTCCGGGATGAAGACCTTACAATGAATGCCTGGTATCAATATGCGTTACAGGGTTACAGCGAAGTTGATTTAGCAATCCTGATGGGGGATACATCCGGCTATTATGGCAGTTTCGTGGGTTCAACTCCGGATATGACCTGCCTGAGTTATTCGGACAGTACTTCCGAAGCTTATTATGTGGTTTCATTCTCCTGGGACCAGAATAAGTTTGCCGTCCGTTTTGAACCACCATTCTATCCGTGTATGGTTAGGCAGATCGACTTTATGAGCAATAATTATCAGGGAGTGGAGTTGACCATAGCAGATGATTCCACCGGTCTTCCCGGAAGCGCACTCGCCGGACCTTTTGAAGTTAGCCCTGCACCTTACGAATGGACCAGCTATCTGATACCAGGGAGAGAACCTCCAGTGTTGGGGGATGGGACTTTCTGGGCGGTCATTAATTTCCGGGAGGAACATTCAGGCTACCCTGGAATCGGCGTGGACTATGGTGTGCCGCTGGACAGTAATTCATATTCCTTTACCGCCGCCGGCGGTTGGAGTCCGTTTTTGGCTGGTGATCTGATGATAAGGGCCTGTATCAGTATCCCAACCTCGGTTAGTGAAAATCCCCCCGTCTTTTTACCGGCACGATGTTGGCTTTATCCTAATTATCCTAATCCCTTCAATAGCATAACCGCTATAACTATAGACCTTTCTCAGGATGGATTCAAAAGCCTGCAGGGGGGGCTGTTAAAGCTCCCGGTTTTCAATATACGGGGTGAAAAAGTCCAGGTTCTGACAAAAAAACCCGGTGGCCCGGGCCGTTATAATGTGATCTGGGACGGCATAGGAGCAGATGGTAAAATAATGCCAAGCGGAGTTTATTTTTATCAGGTTAAAATCGGAGAATTCACCGCCGGTGGGCAGATGCTCTTGTTACGATAAACTTCTATTTTCAGTGTAAATACGCCCATCAGGCTATCCTGTTTTATTCAAATTCCTGTATCTTTTTAAGAAATAATGGATTATGCTTCTTCGCCAATCGCTCGATAGTCTTTTTAGTACGATTGAAAAGTACTTCATCTGCAGTCATTTTATAATAACCGAGCAGCGCATAATAACCTTCAAGTTGACCTTCCAGATCAATATTCTCTTCTGCTAACTGCACCGATTTCTTCATATATTTAGCAGCCAAATCGAGCTTCTTGAGAACCATATAGTCAAGCCCTATATTACGATTGGCATCGATCTGATTGGTGATGTCATTTTGTTCACAAGCAAGACGTAATGCTTTTCTATGTAGTTTAATAGCTGCAATAACCTTATCTTGTTTTCTAAGTAAATCGCCTAAGTTATTTAATGTTAAGGTATTTGCTCTTACGTCTCCAACTCTCTGGAATATCTTTAGGGCTTTTTCAAGGAACTCGGTCATCTTGTCGAACTGGCACCACTCATCATAAACATTAGCAATGTTTATGTAGTTGATCCCAAGGCCTTGCAGGATTCCTAATGAACGGTCTATTTCCAGGGCTTTTTGATAGTAATCCAGGCTTTTCTTCAACTCGCATTTATTATGGTATGCAAAACCCAGATTTGAATAAATTGAAGCACAAAGGGGATTCAAATCAGCAGAATTTTTGTTCATTTTAAGTGCTTTATTATAGTTCATGATAGCCTCATCGAATTTTCCCTGGTCTGATTGCAGAATACCTATATTCATAAGGCTCTGCATGATCTTATCGTTGTCCTTAAGTTTTTTCCGGATGGCGAGCGCGTTCATGTGGATTTCCATTGATTTTTCATAATCCCCTTTGACGTTATATAGCAGGGCGATATTGTTAAGGGTATCTGACAGCAACGCTATATCATCCAATTTTTTTGCGATTTCCGAGGCTTGCCGGTTTTTTTCAATGGCTTTGTTGGTATCTCCGGATAGCCAGAAAAGCCTGCCCTGAGATGCTAATATTTCAAAATAAAGCCGGTCCACTTCTTCAGTTCCAAGCAGTTTCTGCCCGATCTCCTCCGCTTTTTTATAAAAATACAGGGCTTCTTTATTAGCATACAGTTTTACTTGCTTGTTTGCTGCCAAATACAGATAATCAAAAGCCTTACGGGGAATATTCGCTTTCTGGTAATGATAGGAAAGTACCTCATAGTAATCATAAAGGTCGCTATGATAGCTTTTCTCGAAGGTATTGGCTACTTTTTTGTGCAATTTTACCTGGGTATCCGAAAGCAGAAGCGAATACGCTGCCTGACCGTAGAGAGGGCTTTGAAAACTGTAGCGGGTTTCACTGCCTATACGGTTTTCCAGGAGTATTCCATTCTGCAGCAGTGCGGGTAGATAATTATCAAGTGTTTCCGGTGGGCAAAGTTCTATCAGGACTTGATAAGGGGCATTAGCGCCTATAACCGAAATCAGCTGGATCAGCTCTTGCTGGCCGGGTTCTATCCCATCGATATGGGTCACCAGCAAATTGAAGATACCGGATGGCAATGTCCGGTCATCGATATCCCCCAATAATATCCGGTTACCGACATAGCTAACCTTATTATTGCGCAATAGGTAATTAGTAAGTTGTTCAGCGTAGTATGGATTTCCGCTTGTTTGTTCTACAATGAAGTTCACCAGTTTCCGGGGGATGCGCTTAATACCAATCAAATGGCGGAGCATAATAATTATCTTTTCCCGGGATAGTGGTGGGATTTGCCGGATTTTCAGATGGGCAGGGGGCTGCCATTTATCCAGAATTTCGGGCCGGGCTGTCAGTACCAAAATGCCAGGAAAATCCCTGCACAGCAAATTGATAATGTTTAATGACCCGGAATCGATATAGGAAATATCTTCCAGTACAAGCATAGTGAGTTTTTGTTCGGCGAAGCCTGAAAGTAGATTAGCTACCAGCTCTTCCAGCGCTTTTGCTTTTTGTTCTGCATCCATATAATCGACGATTTCGTTGGAAGGTACTGCTATTGAGACCAGATCCCCGAGCAATGGCAAATAGACAAGGGACTGAGGAGCCAAGTCCCTGACAAGCTTGCGAAGCGCTTTGAGCCCTATTTTTTTCGCACCTATACTCAGTATTTTTTTAAGTAAATCAGAGAAAAGACCATAACGGAGATTTTCACCCCAGGGGAGTGCATTAACTGCCCAAGCCAGATAATCATCCTTTTCCGCTTCATCGAGCAGGTGGTTTATTAGCAGGGTTTTCCCGAAGCCAGTTTCTCCAATAACCAGCATTCGTTCGGAAGTATGTCCTTGAAGGCATTTTTTTAACCGGTCGAAGATCCGTTTTTTCCCAAACAATGGTTTTTGTTCGGAATGGATCCGTACGTTGATGGTTGATTTCTTATCTTCAATAAGGTAGCATCTTTGGAATGCGGTTTTGCCTTTCAGTTTAATGGGTTCTTTTGCTTGAACGGAGTAATAGGATTGTACCTGTTTGTAAGTCTCTTCGCCTATTATGATTTCACCGGCATTGGCCAGCCCTTCCAGGCGTGCAGCAACATTTACGGCATCGCCGAGTATGGTATATTCCCTGTGCAAATCGCTGCCTACCAGACCGGAGACCACGTAACCGGTGTTTATGCCAATACTGAGCCGGATCCTAAAAGGTTTATCCGAACCTTTAGGCTTTACTCTGAAATCGCTGACAGCTTTCTGCATATCCAGTGCTGCTTCTACTGCCCTGCGGGGGTCATCCTCATGAGCCTTCGGCGCTCCAAAAAGAACCATCATGGCATCGCCCATGAACTTATCAACTACCCCCTCATATTGGGAAATTATTCCCAACAATCTGGTGAAGAGCGTGTTTACTATCTTTAATACCTCTTCTGCTTCAAGGGTTTCCGAAAGGGTTGTGAATCCGCTAATATCAGCGAAAAGAGCGGTTACTACGCGGCGTTCACCAACTCGTTCAAGCTCATCAGGGTGGAGTACCATTTTTTCCAGAATGCCTTGGGGAATCATGGAGAAGAGTGCTTCCGCTAATTTCTTGTTCTTAGGTATGCGGGTCTGAAAGAGCTTTAAAAGCGATTGTCGTTTGGTATTCTTCATTATAAGTTAACAATACTCCGGTCCGCTTCCCGGGTCAACAGGTTCAGTTCTGATTCAATCCGATCACGCAAAGATGCGATCGCTGAAGAGCTAACTCCCTGGGGATATATAGGCGGCCCAATGATTAATTTAATCCTGGAAAAAGGTAGCGGGATAAGGAAGCGGTCCCAGGAAGTAAGATGTATCCTTGAACTTGCTGAGTTGGATGCAGGAATTACAGGGACATTTGCTTTTGCGGCCAGGTAGGCAACTCCGGTTTGAGCTTGATAACGGGGACCCCTTGGGCCATCCGGAGTAATGGCTATAATCGCGCCTTGTTTTAATTGGTTAACCATATTCCTCAATGCTCTACGTGCACCGCTTGTCGTGGAACCGCGAACCAAGCCAAAACCCAACACAGAAATTGCCCGGGCTATATACTCCCCG
>JAFGGQ010000048.1 GCA_016930435.1 bacterium | reverse complement strand
CTGGTTGAAACCAGGAAAAAAATCAACAACAGGAAGACAATGTCCGCCAGTGATGCGGTAGGGATCTCGATATCAGACTTTAAGTGTTTTTTTAACTTAAAAGCCATTATTCTTCCTTTTTAATAATGTTCATTTCCAGTAAATTTTCAACCAGAACATTTGCGCTATCCTCCATATCTATAACGGTTTTATCTACTTTTCCTACGAAATAGTTATAGATAATCTGCATGGGTATGGCTATGAATAAACCAAAAAAAGTAGTTAAAAGGGCAATAGAGATACCCCCTGCTACGTCAGACGGTATAATATCACCGGCTTTGGCTATCTGGTCGAAAGCCACGATCATACCTTGCACAGTTCCAAGGAATCCAAGCATAGGAGCTACGCTGATAATGGTGGACAACCAAACCATTCCTTTTTCAAGAAAACTCATTTCAATGGCAGCAGTATTTTCAATAGCCCTTTCTACAGCATCCAGCCCTTTGCCAACCCGGATCAAACCGGCATGGAAAACCGCTGCTATGGGGCCACGGGTTTTCTCACAAATAGCAATAGCGCCATCCAAACCCTTCTCTGATGAAATTGAATCCAGAATCTTCTTGGTAAACTTCTTTTTGTTGATAGAGGAACGGAGCAAAATCCAAAACTTCACGATACCAAAAGCAATTCCAATTATCAGGAGTATAAGTAAAGGCTTCATAATAAATCCGCCCTTATTGAAATAATAAACCATTCCAATCTCCTTTCAGCTATTATGTTTGTTTTTTTCGATATATCTCGATTGAGTAAAATTATAATAAAGTACAATAGTAATGTCAAATAAATTATTGTCAATTTTTTTTTAACGATCCATAATATAAAATCCTTGCCTTCTTGTTCCTTCAGATTACCTTAAATAATAGTCTCTATTGGCGTCGATTTAATCACATATAGTTAATAGTAGATTCAAAGAACTTGTTTCAATAATATCAGACGGAGGTATCTCTAAAATGCAAAAATACAATATGATCATTTCCGGTCACCGGGATGAGGGCGGTTCTTATCTGAAAGTTATTGATCCATATAGGCTAGAGCCCTTTGCGGAGGTTCCCAGAGCCACATTAAGGGATTTGGAAAGGGCTCTTGCCGGGGCGGAGAAAGCTTTTCAACAAACCAGAAAACTATCACCATTAGCCCGTTATGAAGTGCTCTTCAGGATAGTGGATATTCTAAAAAAACGTAGTGAGGAGTTTTCTCGCATCCTTGTCCGGGAGGTGGGTAAGACTATTAAGGAGGCCCGGGCAGAAGTATTTAGGGCAATAGATACCTTTGCATTATCCGGTGATGCTGTATTAAGCAGCGTGGGCAAGGTGATCCCATTTGAAGCTGCTTCCAACGGTCAGTATAAATGGGGGTTCTATGAAAGGTTTCCACTTGGCCCGGTAGCTGCGATCATTCCCTTCAATTTTCCCCTTAACCTTGCTGCGCACAAGATTGGTCCCGCAATAGCAGTTGGTAATCCAATAATCATTAAGCCTTCACCAAAAGCCCCTTTGAGTACGTTTTTATTAGGAGAAGTTATTTTAGAATCGGGTTATCCGCCTGAGGCAGTCAGTGTTCTTTTTGGTGAAGGAGGTGAAATAGCCCGGCCCCTGGTAGGCGACCCGAGGGTAAAAGTAGTCACCTTTACCGGCAGCGCAGCGGTTGGGAAATCTCTCCTTCAGATCGCCGGATTGAAGAGTACTGTCATGGAGCTGGGTTCAAATTCCGGTGTTCTGGTGATGCCGGATACCGACCTTGAGAGGGCTGCGGTCAGGGTAGTTCAGGGCGCATTTGCCCTGGCCGGTCAGGTCTGCATTTCGGTTCAGAGAGTATTCGTCCATTCCAGGATATATGAGCAGTTTGTGGAATTAGTGGTACAGAAATGCCGGGCTCTAAAAACCGGGGATCCGGCACTGCTTGAAACCGACATGGGACCAATGATATCTGAAGAATCTGCGGTAAAATTAGAGGGGATTATCGCCCACAGCGGAAAAATCCTGTGCGGTGGTGAAAAGCAACGTACTCTTTTCCAGCCCACTATCGTTCTGGAACCGGATAATTCTTCTCCCTTACTCTGCGAGGAAGCTTTCGGTCCCGTCTTTGCCCTGGTAAAAATCAGTTCCTTCGAAGAAGGCCTGAAGAGGTTGAACGATTCACCCTACGGTTTGCAGGCAGGGATATTCACCAGAGACATCCATCTTGCCCGTAAAGCCTTTGAAGAACTTGAAGTAGGGGGAGTAATGATCAATGAAATACCTACCTTTCGGGCTGACCTAATGCCTTATGGAGGGGTAAAAAATAGCGGAATAGGCCGCGAGGGCCCTGAATTTGCGATAGAACACATGACCTTTCTGAAAACTTTCGGAGTGCACAGGGTGGATTAGGCCCTTAAGCCCGGGGAATAACCCGCATAATTTCGGCAAGGGAGGTCTCCCCCTCCCGAACCATATTTAACCCCTTCTGCCAAAGGGTCTCCAAACCGCTGTTACGGGCAATGTTCCTTAAAGCTTCAATTGAGGGCACCGTGGTGAATACATCCCGGTTAATTACCAACCCGGGCAATATCTCAAATACCCCGGTTCGCCCGATATAACCACGATACCCACATTTTACACAACCCTCAGTACGGCAGCTCTTAATACGCTGACCATCTATATTGTAGTCCGCCTCAATCCTGCAGTAAGGACAAAGCAGACGGAGTAACCGCTGATTTACAATAATATTTATGGTATTTACCAGAAGATATGGCTCAACTCCTAAATCTATTAACCTGAGCACTGCTTCAAAAGTGCTGTTTGTATGCAGGGTAGTGATCACCAGATGGCCGGTAAGAGAGGCTCGAATGACCAGATCTGCCGTTTCGGGGTCTTTTATCTCCCCTACAAATAGAACATCAGGATCAAGTTCCAAAACCGCTTTCAGTAATTTGGGATATGTTGCCCCGCGGGAATTATCTATCTGTATTTGATTTATAAAAGGAACAGGATATTCAATATAATCCTCAATGGTAAATATTTTCTTCTTCTTTGAATTGATCTTCTTTAAAATTGAATAGACCGTGGTAGATTTTCCGCTACGGCGGGGACCGGAGATCACAACCAGTCCATCTGACTTGAAAACATTCTGTGTGAGCAACTTGAGTTCGGGAGTATTCAAACCCAGACTGTTCAGCCCAAATGAATCAATATCCTTCTGCAGGAATTTAAGAATAACGTTTTCCCCTTTTACAGTAGGGATGCTCTCTGTCCGTAAAATAAGCTCTTTATTCTGGTAACCGATCCTCATTGTTCCGCTTTCATAGATACCCCCGGGATCGGATTCCATTTTACTGAGTGCCTTGATGCGGTCAACTATAAGGCCATGGTATTTGGAAGGTAATATAAACTTTTGCTGGATCACACCATCCACGCGGTACCGGATTCGGGTCAGATTATGATCCTTCTCTATATGTATGGTACTGGCGTGTAACTTTAGACCATTAAGGATCATCATATTAACATATTTAACGATATCACTACGACCGATCTTATCCTTCTGGGTTTCTTTGGCATCGGTTGATATTGCGGTTTTATAGGATTCTGATAGGTTCTCGGGTGATACATGCTCTAAAGAGAAGACATAGGCAAAGGCATTGTCCAATTCCGGACGGGCTACCAACGCAGGTACTATGTTATACCCTGAAACATATTTGGCAACCTCCAATGCCGCTGCATTCAAGGGATCATCCATGACTAATATCAGATCATTTTTTTCAATAGCATAAGGCAAGACCCGGTATTTTTTGCAGACATCTTCGGATAATAGCTTTAAAACATTATTATCGATCCTGTCCAACTCCAGCTTGATCCTTCTCAATCCCAATTGCTTGCTAAGAACATCGGTCAGTGTTCCCTCTGACATTAATCCCAGGTCAACCAGAATTCGGCCCAACTTTTGATTCCTCCGTTTCTGAAGGTCTAATGCCAAGGTAAGCTGATCCTCGTTAATAATATTCAATTCTATTAAAATCTGCCCTATTTTCTTCCGGTTTTGCGGCTGTTTTGCCATACTGACTCCTTACCCAAATGAGCTTTGAAATTTAATATAACAACTGCAACTATTTTATCAACAAAAAAGTGAGAACATTCCCAAATTAAAATTAAATATACGTTTTAGCGTTTACAAGATTAGACTAAAAACAACTTGACTATTCAATTCTTTTCTTGTAAATTTATTCTTTATTTTCTTATAAACTAAAGTAAGGATTTATATGGCCGACAGAAAGCTGGTAATTGTGGGAGGGGGTCCGGCAGGATATGTAGCTGCTATCCATGCAGCCCAGAATGGTGTTTTGCCCACCCTTATCGAAAATGGAAATTTAGGGGGCGTCTGCACTAACCAGGGATGTATTCCCACCAAAACATATATAACTGCCGCAAACCATTTGAATCATATAAAAAATAGCCCAAAATGGGGGATCCGGGTAGATGGTTACAGCACCGATTTCAGCAGTATATTATCCAATAAGAATAGGGTTGTATCCAGGGTAGCAAGGGGAATTGAATTTCTGCTTAAAAAGAACAAGGTCGAATATATTTCAGGAAGAGCTTTATTTAAAACTCCCAGATCACTTGAAGTAAAGACCAGCGAAGGCAAAGAGGATATTTCTTTTGAAAAATTGATTATTGCGACCGGTTCTAAAGCGAGGTATCTCCCCATTCCCGGTCTGGATTCCGAAGGGATCTGGACCAGCACGGAGGCGTTGGATGCATCAGAGACTCCAAAGAGCCTGCTGATAATAGGTGGCGGGGTTATAGGAGTGGAAATGGCTTATATTTTCAGCACTTTTGGATCAAAAGTGACCATCGTGGAGATTCTACCGGAGATACTGCCTGGATTCGACCCTGAAATCGCCTCTACTTTACGCAAGGATCTTGAGAAATTAGGGGTCAATATACGCCTTCAAACGACAGTAAAGAGCATAATGGAAGCTCAGAGCGGTTTCACCGCAGCCATTGAAAATGAAGAGCATCAGTATGAGAAAGTTCTTCTGGCAGTAGGACGGATTCCATACGATCGGGAGGCGCTGGAGAACATCGGCCTGGAGTTTGAAAATAACTGGGTCAAAATAGACCAATTTCTCAATACCAATTATCCCCATATCTGGGCGGCAGGAGACATCGTGGGAGCACCCTGGCTCGCTCACAAAGCCAGTTATGACGGTGAGGTAGCGGTGAATAATGCGCTGGGTAAGAAAACCGCTGCGGACTATTGGGCAGTCCCATCCGCGATTTTTTCATCTTTAGAAATTGGAACCGTGGGTTTGACGGCTGAAGAGGCCCGTAAAGAGGGTTATGAAATATCCGAAGGAAAGTTTCCTTATATCGCTTCCGGTCGAGCTCAGGCAGCCGGTGAAACCAATGGTTTTATCAAAGTTGTCTTGAATCGGAAAAATGAAGAGATAATAGGAATTCACCTGATCGGCAAAGAGGCTACTGAGTTACTTGGCTCTGCTTCACTCATCGTACGGAATAAATTCAAGGTTAGCCAGGTAGCGGATACCATTTTCGCTCATCCAACTTTATCTGAAATGATCAGAGAAGCATCTTTAAGCACGGTCAACAAAGCAGTACATATTTAAACAAGGAGGATTCTTTAATGAAGAAAGCATACATGCTTACCCTGTTAATCCCGGTGATCATGGTCCTGGTTGTTGCCATAGGAACCAGTGTGAGCGGCAGTAAGGTTAAAGAAATTGCTAGTGAACTTCCCGAAGGTCCCCGTATTTTTGTCCCCGAAGAATCTTTCGACTGGGGCTATGCCCCCAATCAGCAACGCTTGACCCATAAATATTCGATTATCAACCAAGGCCAGGACACTCTGCGCATTTTGAACGTTCGGACAACCTGCGGTTGCACTAAAAAGCAGATGGACAAAACGGTACTTGCCAGTAATGAGACTACATACGTAGTCCTTGAATTCCGAACAGGCGCATATAAGGGGAAACAGCATAAATCAGCCTATGTAACTACTAACGACAGTACTAATAAAAGCGTCCGTTTATCCTTTTATGCTCTTATCGATACATTGAACCAACCTCTAATTCCGAATCCCTGGTCGTTCGATTTTGGAAACAGGACCAATCTAACCCCTTTAAAAGAATTTACGATTAAGAATAAATCAGCAGAGAAAGTGGAGCTTTCCATAATCGATTATCCGGATAATTTCCTTAAAATGCCGGAATTCAATAAATCCAAGCTCGATAGTGGTTCGGAAGTAGTCTTGAAGTGCGAGTTACTGAAGGACTTCGAACCCATTGAAGCGCTTAATGGCTCTATTACTATCGAAGCTTCCACTGAACCGAAAACCAGGTTCACTATCCCGGTAACAGTAGGTAAATAGACTTTATTTTCGATTAGTGAATATTATATTTATCCGGAAGATTTTCAGGTTCTGTGGTTTTTCTACTGCCTGCACTAAAACTGTTGAAGTGTCGGCACTATCGGGGTGCTTTGATAATGTCAGACAAACTAACCTGGATCGAGATCGATGCTAAAGGTCTTGCCCATAATTACCGTCTTTTCAGAAGCCTGATCGGTTCGCAAGTTAAATTTTGCGCTGTGGTTAAAGCAAATGCTTATGGGCACGGCGTAGTTCCGGTATGCTCATTGCTTGCCCAAAGTGGAGTCGATTTTTTTGCTGTTCACTCTCTCCAGGAGGCCATTGAATTAAGGCAAATCCAAACCGGCATACCAATTCTGATCATGGGTTATGTCATGCTGAAGGATCTCCCGGAGGTTATCCGGCATCAATTCCGAATTGTAGTCTTTAATCTTGAGACTATCGAGCGATTAGGGCAGTTAAGCAGTTTAGAGAAAACACCCGCGTACCTGCACCTGAAACTGGAAACCGGAACACACCGGCAGGGAATCGATCCTACCCACCTTCCCTCCTTCCTGAAATTAATCAAACAATACCCCCATTTGGTTCCTGAAGGCGCTTACACCCATTTTGCCAATATCGAAGACACTACGAACCACCAGTATGCCTTGATGCAGCTTACCAATTTCAGAAATTTAGTGAGCCAAATTGAGCGGGATGATTTTCAGCTACCCCTCAAACATACTGCTTGCTCTGCTGCAGCTCTGCTATTTCCTGAGGCCTATTTCAATATGGTTCGTGTGGGCATCAGCCTTTACGGTATGTGGCCTTCGAAAGAAACCCTGCTCTCCTTTAAAACAAAGCATCATAGCAACGACGAACAGGTTATACTGAGGCCGGTATTGACATGGAAAACAAGGGTTTGCCAGGTTAAAGAGGTAAAAAAAGATTCCTATATCGGGTATGGCTGCACCTATAAAACCGGTTACGATTCCAGGATAGCCATACTCCCGGTAGGTTACTCGGATGGTTATGACCGGCAGCTTTCGAACAAATCCTATGTTCTTATAAAGGGGCAAAGAGCGCCGGTCAGAGGGCGTATCTGCATGAATATTATGATGGTAGAAGTTACTCACATCCCGGATGTTCAGGTGGAAGAGGAAGTGGTCTTAATCGGAAAACAGGGCTCGGAAGAACTGACCGCTGACTTCCTGGCAGGATTGGTGGGGACTATAAACTATGAGTTGCTTTCCCGGTTACCCAGCCATATTCCCAGAATTATTTCACCAGAATAACTTTCCCTCTAAAGGCCTCACACCCATTCGACAATGTGTAGAAATAGATGCCAGAAGGCAGCTTTTTACCACTTTGGTCCAAACCCTTCCAGGCAAAATGGCTTTCACCATGAACTGTGTTTAGTTTTATAGTGGAATAAACCTGACGACCGGAGAGGTCGGCAATTATCAGCTTCACTTCTTCCTGACTATCAGCCTGAAAAGAAAACCTGGTCAATGAATTAAATGGATTGGGATAAACCCGGTTTAATCTAAAGCCTGGCATTATATCCACTGACTCGATGCTGCTGTACCAACCGATAGCAAAGGGTATATAAGTGCGGTTGACCGAGTTGCTGTCGTTATACCAGAGCTTCAGTTCCAGATAGACCAGTGTATCCGGGGCATCCGGAGCGATTGTCAGGCTAAAAGGATGTTCTTCATTATTTCCTTCTCCGTGAGCTCCGATATTCTCGAAGACGCCGCTGGAGTCCGTCAGGATCAGAAGGGGTTCACAAGGTTGCAGGAATCCTTTTGCTCTTATTGCGGTTTGGCCCCCTAAATTAATCAGCGAAACAACCAGTTCAAAGTTTTCACCCGCTTCAGGAATACCATCGGCATCTCCACCGGCCGAATCCCTTATCTGGTAACGATGATAGCATAGCCAGGGTTGAGAATAATCAAGGGGTGGCTCTGTAGTGAATTTAATCGCCCTTTCTCTCTCAAGGGGCGCGGCTCCCGGGGCATAATTATCATCATAAAAATATTGCAGACCAATATCCCCATCGTAGTTTTCGATTCCCACTGCCGTGGTGCTGATATCATAAACATAACGATACTGGAAGATAATAATTCCATCCCCGGTGGGAGTAAGATGGATTGCCGGATCATACAACAATACCTGGAAGCTTTCCCGGTAATCGCTATCATAGTGTTTGACCCCTTTAAATTCCAGTATCCAGACATTAATATCGGAGTCATAGTACTGATAGACACTGCCTCCCGAACCGGGATCGAGGTCGCACCAGAAAGGGGCTATCAATGCACGTGGAGAGCCTTCTGTGGGTATTGGGGCGGCGGTTCCATAGCGGTGGGTGGAGCCTCCCAATTCCAGGAATCCATTGGAGCAGATCCCGACCTTACTATAGGTTTCACCATAGTAATTAAAATCGAAGGGGAGATTCAAAGTGAGGGTTTCGGCATCAGCATCGGAAATCCGGGTGAGCTCTTCCCCGGGGCCTATGGGTGGAGCGATTTCATACCAGTTATAGGCGGGAGCGTGGCCGGTCTCTCCATCTGTATTATCATAAGCCCAGTAACCCCAGTTATCCGGCCCGGAAACCTCATCCGCGCTTATTTGATGAACCGTAAGGAAAAAACTTAGTGTATCATAATAAAAATAACTTCCGCCTCCACCCTCTAATAGCATCTGAAATTCCACCATTGCACCGTTAGGAGTCCAGGGACTAACCGTCACACAGAAAGGATCTGATAAGTTATGGGCGCGGCCGGCTGGACTGCAATCACCAAAATCAGATATAGAATCGAAAACCGTTATAAATTCGCTATCCGTACGCAGTATCCCGATCAGGCTTTCCAGAGAGGCATAATACAGATTATCCATGAAGATGCGTATAGAAGCCGTTTCACCCTGATCCAAACAATGATCATTATTACCGCCGGGACCTGAATCATCCACCAGGGATTCATATAGCTCCATTTGTGGAAGATATACGGTTATTGGAGGCATATTGCTAACCCAGGTCGAACCCGCTTCATCTGAGACGATAAGCTGAAAATTCATGATGTTTAAATTGGGACAATCCGGGCTGATAAAAAAACAAAAATTATCCTCGGAGGTCGAGCTTTCAAAGGAATCTATGTCACCTATTACACTCAGACTATCGACCATATTGACGTATGGATTGGTATTGCGCAGGAAAGCCCGTACACCCCGGGCCGTTTCATTCCCGAAATTAGTGAATTCCACTTCAACCCCGATATCTTCACCGGGATTTGGATAGTGATCGCCATTGCCTCCCGCGGTATCGTTAAGGTCATGGTCAACATAAAGTACATAGGGTCCTGTGGCTTGTATGGCAATTTTCCCGATAAAGGGAATATGGTTGGGATAGGTTACGGTAATATTTGCGGTATCGCGTATAATACTAAATGAGAACAGGCTCACATGACCGGCAGCATCGGTATAACCATAATCATAGACAGAGGTATCTTCAGCAGCAACACAAACCAGTGCCCCTTCAAGGGGAATCCCCCCGGAGGTCACTGTAGCACCATATTCAACATATCCAAAGGGAATTATCGCCGGGAATACTGCTTCGATAGAACCAGGCACCGCAGTCCACATGCTTAAAGCAGGATCACCCAGGATGTTATAGTCATAATACTCCTTGACGGTATTCTCGGAATGGGCTCCGAATTCCTCCACCATATCGAACTTGCCACCCACCATTGCGCCTCCAAATGAGTACACGCTATCAACCAGAATCGTTCGATAAAAACCTTTATTCAGCGAGCTACGCTCCGGCGTATTCCAGCTCGCGCAGGTTGAGCCATAAGTGCCAACCGCCCCCCTGAGATTTGAAGGACTTCCGTAATTTATCCAGGATTCACAAAAATAATAATCATAATCTATGAAACAGTTTGTCAAACAGGTCACCGAGGTTATTACCGGTAAGCAATTAATGTTGTTTATATAAGAACCATAAAGGATATTATCGAAAGGGTCCACCCAGTCTGATCCGGCAACTCCACGGTAATTAACAAATGCTCGTCCGTCATTGATAGCATTACGAACATGGCTCCTGGAGTATCCACCCTCGGTCGTATAGAGGTCCACCCTGATAAAACCATTGCTTAATAAAAGGTCTCTAATGTAATTTGAAGCCTCCATATAACTAATGTCACTCTCATCATAATCATTAGCAACAACACAGGTTGCTTTCAGGAACCAGTCATCTCCCCCCAGGAAAGGATGCAGTTCGTATTGCAAAACTTTGTTTACAATAGTCTCAGCATTATCATCGGACAAGTTTGCCGGTATTCGGCCGATAAAGATGTCCGCAAAATAATCATCGCCGTCCACCATACCATAATAATTGTCGGTATTGGGATAGTAATTATCGTGAGTTCCCACAGCAAGAAGCTCTGAATCGCCAACCAACAATACATACTCCGGTTTGATATCCCAATAATCATAACTGTTTTGAATATAATTTCTGATATTCTCGAATGAATTACCCCCCAGTTCACTAAGGGTCACCACCCTTGTCTTAAATCCCTTTTGATGTCTCCATAATGCCAAGGGTTGAATTTGTGAATAAAAAGCATCATGGACAATTACTATATAACGGGCGCCGTAACCAGTGCTGTGTGGTTCGTATATTAAATTGTACTTATCATTAAAATAATCTGAATTCATTATATGAGCCTGACATATATTCCGAAATTCAGGGGGGAAACAATCCAATGAAATCGTCCCAGGCTGTGGATCTATGAATGTTATCCGCAAAGTAATCGCATCATAGACCTGCCAGGCACCTTTCTCCTGGGACCATTGAACCGGGAGATTAACAGTCACCGGAATAAGCTGTACACCCCGGAATGAAAAGACCCCTGGCGCTTCATAAAAATTGGGGGATATATCTCCGCCTGATGCTTTATTAATATACTCTGAATTTAGGATAACCGGGTTCCCCAGATCGAGGATATCGACTTCAAAGTACTCCATGTATGGTACTGCAAATAAATAGGTACTCCCGTGAACATTATCCGCGGATAACTCTGAAATTCCATTCTGGCAATATTGCTGAATGGGAAAATTCACCCGAAACACTATATCCCGGTCATCACAACTTATGATCTCAAGGGTTGAAGAAACCTCACCGATAGCCTGTGAACAAAGAAATATCAATAAAACAACAATCAAAAATTTCATTTTCATGTTTCATTCTCTTTTCTACGTTTATATATTATCTGAGAAATTTATCCAAAATCAAGAAGATTTCAAGTAAATTTATATAAAAAAAAAGCATAGGCTTGACAGGCTGATTCAATCTATTATATTTAGGGTTTAATTAATAATGTAAACCATAATTTCAGGAGGAAACGATCATGACAGGTCCCTTACATCTCACCCAGGAAAATTTCGAAAATGAAGTATTGAAATCGTCAGTACCGGTAGTAGTTGACTTCTGGGCTGAATGGTGTCGGCCCTGCCTGATGATGGCCCCCATTCTTGAAGAGCTTTCTGATCATTTTAATGATCAGATTAAGATTGCCAAACTTAATGTGGATACCGCGCCTCATACCGCAGCGCAATATCAGATAAGGGGAATTCCCACCCTCCTGTTTTTCGAGAATGGTCAGGTTATCGATCAGGTAGTTGGTGTTGTGCCGACGGATGAACTGAAACAGAAAATTCAGAACTTTTTAACCAAATAGAATTTTTATTATGAATAAGAATTTAATCATCATAGTTGTTGCGGTTCTATTCCTGGTCATCAGTATTGCTGGCCTGGGGATTGTTTTCACCCGTCATAACAGACCTACCTACAAGGGTCCTATTGCCACACAGAAAGAGGAACACCAACCTGCCCCTCAGGCAAGTACTGAAAAAGTCCCATCAGGAATAATATCAACCCAACCTGAGGTATCACCCGATAAAGAGATTACTCCAGGCGGTGAAGCCGGCAATACGGGCAAACTCCCGCCCAAGGTAGCCAACTGCTCCCAAGCTCCCGATTTCGAACTTAGGGACATTCACAACAATAACTTCCGGCTATCAGAACACCGGGGCAAGGTAATTATCCTGGATTTCTGGACCACCTGGTGCATGCCCTGCAAGATAGAAATCCCCTCTTTTATTAAAATACAGGAGGAATTTGGGGATCAGGGAGTCATGATCGTAGGGGTTTCACTGGACACCCAGACCCGGAGCGCTGTTAAACCCTTTGCGGATAGAATGAAAATAAATTATTCAGTACTCCTGGATGGCCGGGAAATGGCTCATCTTTACGGGAATATTTCAGCCATTCCCACCACCTTTATCATTGACCAGAATGGTTGTATCCGGGAAAAGTTCATAGGGGCTAAACCCCATTCTGAATTTGAAGGATGGGTAAAAAAACTGCTTAAAGAAGCTGACCAACTATCATTATCTGAATAGTAAAACCCTTAATAGGTAAGATTGATCTGCGTTTCAACCCTGCGGTTGATAGTACGGCCGTGGGGGGAATTATTATCGCCTAATTCCTTCACTTCATAGCCATAATCGATCATCATCGGCTGACGATCGGCATAACCAACTGCCTCGATAGCAATATTATGATTTCTTAACCATTGCTCCAGTTCTTCCGCTGAAGTGAAACCGTTCAATTGTGACAGAATAATAAGGAAATTTTCCAGTTCCTTGCCGGCGCGCGCATCGGATAGCTCCTGGTTGCGCTTTAAAGTTCCGATATTATCGGTGTGTCCCTCGAAAACCACCTTTATCTCACTGGCACGATCCGCAAAGCCGATTACCTTCTTCGCCAGATCGACAATCCGGGCTTCTAAATACTGTGAAGAACCCCTCGTCTCATCGAAAACATACTCGACCAAAATCAGATTCTCTATCTGCTTACGTTCCGAAGTAACCACTGCCTTCAGAGGTCTGCTTCGATAATCTTTTTTCCAGCCCCCTCTGTCTATGGTCACCTGACAATAGATTTCCTGACCGGGAACGATCAAACGGCCGTATTCATCTTTCCAATCCCAGACTACTTGCTTCGGAATATCCAGTTTACCTGAATCCAGAGCCCTGATCAGGTTTCCTTTTTGGTCCACAATGTTAATCTCAAAACCATCTACTTTTTCCGTATTCTGAATGCTAATTGAAAAGCTGTTCTGCTCCGAAGAAAGATTGATGAATTCCTTTACAAATTGGGAGGATACCTTTGGTTTAAAGATGATCCCCTCGCTTTCAAGATAAACCAGCGCCCCCATTTTTTCCGGATTTTCCTCTGCTAAAAACCGGATCCGCCCCTCTAAAGCAGGATATTTACTCAGTATAAGATCGTGAACATCCATAGCCCTTGCAAAACCATCGGCGCGATTCTCCACACCTTGATAATAACCCTCAACCATTAAAGTCAGATCCTCATTATTCTTAACCAGAATCAAAGCTTTGTTGGATATTTGAAATTTATTATTGATCAGGAGTGAATCGCTGTCCATTCCGATCTCGCCAAGGATACCATCCCATTCTTCGGCAAAAGTAGTTGTGAATTCAACTCGGCGATTCTCTTCCGCTACCTTATCCTTGAAAAGAGAAAAACCATCGCCAGGTTTGATTCTTACCATTGAAGGGTCATAATCTTCGGGAGAAATAATATACAACTGATTCCGAATAACCGGATAACTTGTGGAAAGCATCTCATAAATCCTTAAAGCGCGGAAATTAGCCAGTTCTTTCCCCACTTTGGGATTCTTGATCTTATCGCTCTCCGGTTCATAGAAACCTTTTATCCCCAACCTCACATCCGGGTTGAGCATCAAGCGCTCAGCGATAAGATAAAGCAAGGGCAAATAGTCATCCTTTACCCTGTCCGCCTGCTCGTTGAAAAAGACCACCGGAACAATAGGCTCTTCCTCCTTTTGAACGGTCACCTTTTCAATTTCCAGTTTATCCAGTGCTGGTTCGATTTCAACGATAAGTGGCACCTCGACATCGACCAGATATAGCAATGAATTATTTTTCTCGTCCTCCTCCTCCAGTTTCCCATTAAGTTCAGGGAGCATTGAACCGTCATCATCAACGGTAAAGAGGATCCGGGCGGAGCCTGTTTCCATTGGTTTCCAGCGCCAGATTACGGTAGAAGTGCTTTCCGCCGGAAGGTATTCCAGATATTTTGTAGGAAATATCTTTCGGAATGGTTTATCAGGTCCCTCTGTATATGCCAGATTCAGGGAGAAGCCATCCACTCCCCTGCGACCTACATTTTTAACTGTCCCGGCAACCTCCACAAATTCCCCAGCTTCGGGAAAACCCATCAACTCGATATTATAAGCGGCGATATCCACCTGGGGGATATAGGCCTCCCGCCCCCTTATGGTAATATCAAAGCGGTGTGAAAATCCATTTACTTCCCGCAGTTCGGATAAAGGGTAAGTAAAAGCATAGGATATCTCCAATCCGCCGAAGAGTGCTCCCGTGCGCCACGTCAAGCCGGCATCAATCTCATACATATTCCCCCCGGCACGTACACCTAAAGAACGGTTCCATAACCAACCCTCTATTCCCCCACGCACATTAAAGAGGGGATTGTCTGAAATACTCTCGCCAGTATATACTAAATCAAGACTTGTTAATATCTCCTGTGTAAAGGAATATGAAACACCTCCCATCACCTCCAATGGATACTTGCTATGATCATCTTCATCATTAATAGCCATATTCGGCCGGTTCAGGTTCTTCAACGCCAAACCAATACCGGTACGGGGATGGGGTTCGAACCTTAAACCAAGATCGATACCCAGGTTAGACCTGGAGTATCCATACTCCCTGAAAAGGGGATCATCAGCAGGAGGACCAAGGTTTGGCGGAAATAATGTACCCTGGGGGTCCTCAAAACCGTCCCGATCATAATTTATATGTAGCAACTTGAAATTGACCCCCGCTGAAAAAGGCATCCCATCTATCTTGGTGCGCCATCCCAAGTTCAATCCGCTGCTTAACTGGGAATAAATATTACCCGCAGTTATTCCCGCAAATAACCCTATAGAACCTAAACCGTAAAAATGACGGATATAGGCCAAATAACCCTCTTTTAATCCGGCATTATTGATCCCGGCATAAGGCCTTCCATAACCGCAACTAAGTAAATGACGCTGTTCCATAACCGGCCCGGCAGGATTCCAGAAAACCCCGCTTGCCTCCTCATTAAGGGAGACGTAGGCATTACCTAAACCCCTTGCCCGTACGCCAAACTCATCCACAGCAAAAAGTATATTATATTGACATAATATAAATATCGTGATAAATAAAATAAAGAGTGGCCATTCTTTATTGCGCATGCTCACCGTGCCAGGGTTATAGAACCATTATATTTTATAGTGCT
>JAFGGQ010000047.1 GCA_016930435.1 bacterium | reverse complement strand
GTTGGTGATCTCTGAGTATTTAGGCATATATGAGGCGTATGCAATCATTATCCCGAATCCCAGGCTAAGGGAGAAGAACACCTGGGAGTAAGCCGCTAACCAGACATTGGGGTCCGCAAGCTTGGCAAAATCAGGGGTAAGATAATAGCTCAACCCGGTCATTGCACCGGGCAGGGTTAACCCCCTTATTACCAGGATGATCATCAGGATCACCGGAAGGGGAACGGTTATCAATACCACTTTTCCTACCCTGGCTACGCCTTTGCAGATGATCCAATAAATAAGTACCCATGTCAGGGCCAAACCCAATACAACCGGAATGGAGATACCCCCTAAATGTCCCGGTCCCTCCGATAAACGAAGAAAGGTATTATAAAAGAAGTTAGCTTCATCTCCATGCCAGGAGACGGAAATCGAATGAAAAAGGTAGTTCCAGGCCCAGGACATAATAACGGCGTAGTAAAAAGAGATCACTGAGCCTACCAATAATGCCCACCAGCCTACCCATTCCCAATTGGGGTGGAACTGCCGTGCTTCTACATCGTCCGAAGATGGGATCAAGGAAAAGGGCTTTTTATGGGAAATCTTGGCGCTTGCCTTGAAAAAAGAAAAGGGAGCGGAACCCTGCATTTTTTGGCCAATAGCGTACTCAAGTATCATTAAGGGAATCCCAGCGGTAAAAAGGGCGATGAAAAATGGTATCAAGAACGCCCCGCCGCCACTTTTATATGCTACAAACGGGAATCGCCAGACATTGCCCAAACCAACTGCAGATCCAACCGCTGCCATGATAAATGAAAAACGGTTATTCCACCTGTCTCTTAATGCCATCTAACCTCCTTTGGGCAACTGATTTAACTCCGCCTTTTTGAATGGAATGCAATATTATCTTTATGATTTTAAAAGTCAAGATATTTCTAATTACATAGTTTAATTATTAAAATAGGGCTTACATCCTTAATAAAAATTTACAAAGCGCTATTATTAATGATATAATAATAAAAGGATTCTATTAGCATTATCCAGGCTTTAACTGGAGCGCAAATGCTTATCAAATGGGAAAGAATGGATAATTTTCATTGGCTTAAAAGCGGTGTTTACTACCAGGGATTATTCTGCCAATGAAGCCCTGATCAATGAATTTCCACTTGAGATCACCCAATAGGCCTTACCCGGAACGATGATCGTTGAAACAATATAACCCCCGCTTTCAAAGCCATACTGCGGGGGAATAAAGCTGGCTGGCGGATCAAAACTGATTTCGGTAAAGGCTATAGGCTCATGGAGAGAACCTATCATATTCCAGCCTACGCTGACCGGGAGCTGATAGCTATTAACGGGAATGCCGGCCATATCGATAAGGGTATCCGCATTTGAAAATATCCAATATCCTTTTCCTCGTTCGGGCAGCGCTACAGCCCTGTAGGCCCTGAGCTCTGGATCGTACCAATATGCCTCCCCTATCATTGATGGTATCCGGTCCGGCAAGGCGCCCCACACCGGAAGTACCGGAAAGGAAACCATATTCCAACCCTCAGACAGAGAGAGTTCAAAGAACCTTGGACGGGGGCGATCATAGCAAACGGATATAATCTCGTTTTCCAGGTAAGTGAAATGGTCATTCAATCGCATATCCAGGAATCCGTTGAGGATAAAGTCGCCAGGTGGCAGCAGGGCAGGATTCCAGCCTACCTGGCCGGAAGATTTGGATGTCTTGATTTCCCAGCAAATAGGAACCGGTTCAAGGTTGCGAATGTCCCGGAATAATTGAGTGATATGGGGATTTAGAGGATCATCGAGCATGAACCAGGCTCGGGTGGCTTCCGGTAAGGGCAGGCCAAGTATATCCAGACCCCGGTCGTAGGCATCCGAACCAAAATGACTGACCCCCATGGTTAGAGTAGTATTCAAGGCTTCTTCCGTTCCGTCAAAGACCAGGTCCACCATCCATTCCAAGGGCCTGAAAAGGGCCATAATAGAGCCGTTCCGACCCGCTCTGGGAATACCGGAATCGATCAGCTCGATATCTCCATAATCTAAGCCCGAGTAGCTCCCCGGTGGAGCGGAATCAAGCACCCGTATCTTTAAATAGCATAACAAACTTGTACCGGGATAAAATTGCCCTGCGCCGGATAATTCCACTTCACCAGCCCCGATTGGTGTCAATAACGGACTTTCCCATTCCTCCATAACGGTTCCCGCGATGACCAATTCCCCGATCTCTGCCACTTCCGGGTGATAGTAAATGGAGCAGAAGAAACCTTCTGTGTAAAGGCTCTGGTTAATGGAATAATGTACCGGCACCAGCAGACTATCGCCCGGAAAGGCTACTGTATCGGGAAGTATGCACCATAAGGTTCCAGGCATGACGATATGGAAATAGCATCGGCCGTCCCCCCAGTTGCAGAATGAATCACGGATAGCCACCCGCAAAAACACGGAATCACATGCCAATTCCGGAACTACCCAATCAATAGAATTTTCTTCAGGAAAATATGTTTCGCTGTAGCCGCAATAATCGATAAACAGTGAGCCGGGACTATCGATACCAAATAGCTCATCTACGTCCCAGCTAAAAGTTACGGTATCCAGGGCTGTTAATGTGTCGGCACATACTAATTCAACTTCGGGTGATCTTGAGTCCAGGGCTTCGGAGGCGGTGAAACTACTTGCCGTGAAATCGGTCAGGTTGATCTGATAGATATTTCGGGTAGCATTATTTTGATACCATAAATATTCACCGTTCCAGCATAATCCTTCCGCCCCCATTCCTACATTAGGTACGGGATAGCAACCCACAATAGCGCTGTCCCGTAGATCGATCTGGGCAATACGGCCATTATTATTACTCCCCCATAAATAACCGTTCGCATAAGCCAGTCCCTCCAGGGTATTACAATCCCCGAAAGGTTCTGAAATAAAGGTATCGATTTCAGTGGCTGGTAATATAGTCAAGTCCAGGGCATATAGTCTCCAGAGCGTACTCACAGATCTCCCGCATTGTGAAGCGAAGAGCTGGTCTCCGGTAAGGGCTACCCCTTCGATATCCTGAGCCCCCGAAAAAACGTAGAGGAGTTCTATATACCGGGTATATACATCCATCCGTTTTAAACTATCATCGGCCAGTGTAGCTGAGCGATTGGTGCAGAAGTAGATATAGCCATCCGCGTAATCAATATCGCAATTATAACCGGTACCGATAAAGAAAGAATCTTCAGCTTCGCAGACCGAATAGACAGGGCATTCACTGACATACACATAGCCTTCGGTAGGGTCATATATCCAGAATCGGTCTTCGCCGTAGCCCAGGCCTAATCCGTAGGATGAGCGCAACCCAAGGCTGAAGGAGTCTATTATCTCAAAAGTATCCAGATAAGCTTCTAATCCACCCTGTACCAGCCACCGGTAACCTTCCTGGCCGGGAAGGTCATCGCTGAGCAACCATCTGAAGCAATGCACTCCCGGTGGGATTCCCAGTCCATAATCCCCGACCGTATCCTCCAGGGAAACAAACCATTCTTCACCTGGTCCCCGCCAACTTTCCCCGCTGTCCGCACTGATTCCGATATTGATATCGGCAGTATCGCCGCTGAGCAAATAGCAAATGTAAACCCAGTTGCTATCATTGCACTCCGTCTCTTCCCAGAACCATACGGAATCGATAGTTGGGATCACTGAAACCGGTCTTATTTCGAAGAAGCATATCGCGTATCCCCAATTACAGAAGAGGTCCCGGGCACTTACCTGAAACCAGGCTTCTTCACAGTACAGATTCGGAACTACCCAGCTGAAACCGTTATCCAGCCAACTGATGGTGTCCTCGAATCCGCAATAATTAAGGGTCAATTCATAGGGGTATTCGGAGAGGAATTCGTCCTCCGCGCTCCATTCAAAATACACGGTATCGCCCCCTCTGAGGATATCATCCGGGCATATCAGATCTACCACAGGTGGGCGTGAATCAAGGCAACCTTCTGCAATCACCCGTTCTGCAACTCCACTGGACATGATAAGCCTTCCGAATGTTCTTTCGGAGACACCGGACCACCAGCCTCTTAAGGAGTAACTTACCTGCAGGGGGAATTCGCTTTTCAGACGGGTAAAACCACTGCTTAGGGGCGGATATTCATCCTCCCTGAAAAGGGCAATCTCACCGGCATCAAGGTAAAAAGAGGTATCCACGATGCCATCACCCAGGGCATCAATCTCAACCAGATTATAATCGGAGAAAGAGGCCAGCGCATATTGCCGTTGCGGGAAACCGTGTGTGGAGGCTGAACCGATGCCTGGCAAGGCGGTGCGGGTGCTTGATCCCCCTTCAGGCAGCAAGGGGAAAGCATACATATAATGCCTGAGTTCATGTGAACCCCAGGGATCGGTAGCCAGAACATCCGAGATATAAGCTGCTGCTACCGGGCGGTCAGATATAACCGATATCTCGCTTTCTGTTACTACCGTAATTAACTCCCCCGCTTCAGGAGTGTACAAAGTCCCATTTATTAAGAGGTTAGTCCCTGCCTGAACAGCAATGACTTCTACCCTGGAATTCAGGGAATCCGCATCAAGACTGTATGGATGGACTGGTGGGGCATAGTAATGATCCCCCAGGCGTTCAACGGGAAGAAGCATGTACGCTGCCGTTGCGCTGTAATAATCGGCAGAGTGGAAATGATTGACCACGGCTATCTTCTCTCCGCCACCGGTAAAAATATGGGCAGGTGAGGTCAATAAACTGAGAGTGGTATCTTCTCCGGAGTTGAGTATGAATGAAAGATCGACTGAACCGGAATAATCGCTGTCCACCCGGACTACCGTGCTATCCTCGATAGCAAGTATAGATGTGGAATGGGCCGGGAAGATGCAATAATTTGAGCCGCACATTGAAACCGGGAAAATACTGTAGTCAAGACTGCCGTCCTCGTAGATGCCATGATTGGAGCAGTAGTAGGAATACCAGATCTGCACAGGATTATCGGTGATTATGTATGTACCTGGCCGGATTTGAGGGGTTGAGAAGGATACCGTTCCGGCTTCGGGTAGGAATCCAGCAGTATCCACCGTGCCGTCATTCTCAAAATCTATTTCGAAATAGGTGGAATCGTAGGTCGCCTGAAGATATAGCCGGCTGCCCGTTCCGCTGGCGCAGGAAGTGTAATTTATGACCATAGGCAGGTAATATTCATAGCTAATGGGTTCAGTGGAAACCCCTACGCGGAAATCGCAACCTTCATGACCGGGGAAATCATCGTTCATCACCCATTGGAAGCAATGTTCTCCGGGAGCTACATCAAAACCGAGGTCTCCGGATGCGCCGAACAAAGTGGACAAGGGTACAGACCATGTGGCGCCGGCATCATCGCTCATTTGCAGGTAAATATCCGCGGTATCGCCGGTCAACTCATAACAAATAGTTATCAGGTTGCTATCATTGCAGTCGGTTTCCTCGAAGAACCAAACCGATTCGATAGAGATGGGAGATGTACAACCGCAACCCGAAGGCTCCAGCCAGCAGGCCAGGTTACTGATAAATTCCCCGGCATTAGAACAATCATCGAGATAACCATTTAGAAACCGGATCAATGTACAATCGAAAAAGATACGCAGGCTCCCCTCAATCAACACTGCCTGGAGGGTATCACCTTCGTATCGGGAGACGGGCCTGAAACCGGCGCTGGTCCCCCTGTACTGGATACGGCTGGAGCTGGGTGTGGTTACAATAGAGCTGAAGCCATAGTTAATAGGATGATCATACAGTATTGCCCCCGTATTGCATTCTACCGTTCCCGTTCTGGTGTGATCATACCAGCCATTAAAATCTACTTCCCAGGTATTACTGATGAAATTGGCATCCATGGTGTAGCCCGGTTCATGATCAGAAATGACCGCCAATCCACCACCCCGTTCTGCAAAAGCAATTATGGAATCCCTTTCCGCCATTGATAAGGTGGTGTCTCCAAAATTATTTCCATCGATGAACCAGAACTGGGAATAATCACCCGGAAGGATAATGGAAAGATCGGGAATGCCGCGCCGGTCCTCCACGGTTACAGTGTTCCCCGCGGATTCCAGGATGGTCTTGATACTGTCGAATGAATCCCTGAAAAACCAGCCGTGAAAGGAATCACAATTGGTGTAGATTAAGATGTTACATGGTATCTCGGCGGCAAAATGCGGTATATTCCCGGATAGTTCCCGAAAAACAACCGGATACCCGGACTCAACTTCATTATCAATAAACCGGGACCTTTGCGAATGCTGGACCGTTACGTCGGGGAAGGAGCTCAAGGGGATGGTCTGACTCCACGAGAAAGCATGAATAAGAATGATAAAGGTACTCATCAAAATGCTTATTTTCATTTAAATACTCCCTCCTAAATTCGTTGATATTTGGGCAATAAATGGCTCAGTGAACCATTTTATCCTTTCACTGAAGCTAATTTTAAAAAATAAATATAGGATTTGAAGATAATAAAGTCAATATTTATTCAATTGCTATTCTGCGGTAAATTTTAAATAGAAAAACAGCATGTATTATCACCCTAATATTTGGTTACCCAAGATTTTCTGACATCCTGCCACGATCAGTAAAGGCAGGCTTGAGAGATACAGATTTTTATTCACTAAGAGGATTTTGAACGGCTACAAAACTTCATAAAATGCACTGGCCCTGCTTTCGGGTTAATCCGATTATTAGCCGAGGTTAAGGACTATTAAAAACGTATCTACCATTTACTACTTCTACGTTTGGCGGCATATTATCATTATTTTCAAAATAGTCATATCCTTCCTTTAAGTTCTCCCAGAATGAATACCACTCTGATTTATTATGCTTTACCATATTTTCATCTTCCATTTTAAAGGGGAAAATATGAACCCTGAAAAACCGCTGACCATTTCTAAATGCCGCATCGGCAAGCGCATAGATTTCCTCAATACTACTGTTTGTCATCGCATAACAACCTATTGAAACACAACTACCGTGAACCATTAAAGCCCCGCCTGTTCTTTTATGATATCTATCATACCGATTTGGATAGCCAAGGTTAAAAGAGAGGTGAAAGTCACTTAACGGATTTAGCCTATTCGGTAGTACATAGTAGAAGCCTTCGGGTGCTTTTCCATCTCCTTGCATTGTTTTGGGACCTAGCCCACCGGAACCATACGTGCAAATGGAATAGCTCTTAAAAAATATAAAATTATCGCTATCTTCTTTTATCCAAACTTCAAGCTCCATTTCTTCCTTAAAAATCCTGATAAAAATTGGTGATCCATATCTTAATTTTTTATTTGCAACTTCCTTTTCTAATCCCTGTGTTACCCGATTAATTGCCTCACGTGACCGTGGACTTGATGGAATATCGTTTTGAGAGAAACACATGGATGTTGATAATATAATTGCCATAAAAGCGATTAGCGGATTCTTTTTATTCATTGTAATATTACTTTGTCTTTCTTACATAAGTTTATTTTTCCTAACGAGATCTGCAAACACTACAGGTTATTGCATTATTTAATCTCCTGAATATATCCTGATATCCTGTTACATTTAAAAGGGTATAATCATCCCGTGAAATGCAGTCGGGTCATCATCTGTTTTTGCACTTTCTGTCTTACTTTTCCTTCCGGAAATTCAAGCAGTAATGATGAAAAGTATTCGACACCCATGCATTATAGATTCCGTAAGGTGACAACTTCTGATTATCCTGGCACCAGATCCGTTCATCCTTGAGTGTATAGACTTCGCCCAATTTTTTGCCGATGTCCCATGCGAGAGGATATACCTTCCCCTTTTTCTTGACATTTTTTACAATAATTGTTATATAACCCTTGTCCTTTAGCACCGGCATTAGTTTAATGTATATATCACATAATCTATCAACAAATTCATCGTAACTGTCAATATTGCCAAGATCGTCAGGGTCGTCGGAATACCAGACGTCGAGGTCGTCGTCTTCCCGGCGTTTTTTCTGTGTGTGGGCGCCGCGCATACGAAGCATATCCCAGTAGGGAGGGCTGGTGATGATGTAGTCCACCTCCGGAAAATCCAAATTAGTGATGTTCACGGCATTCTCTACGACCACTTTTAGCATCACTTTATTTGGGTTATAGCCCCCATTTGTTTTAAAACCTTCTATCCGCTGTTGAGCGATCTCGGCATATTTCGGATTGAGTTCGATACCGATGCCGTTCCTTCCGCATGCGGCGCATGCCAGAAGCGCACTTCCGGTACCCATCATGGGGTCCAGTACAGTTTGCCCCTCTTTAGTGAAGAACTCGATGAACTCCTGTACGAGTGTTTCCGGGAACTTTGCAGGATGGACCAGCACCCCCTTTTCACGGGGCGGCGGATTATGAATGAACCACGATTTCTGGAATTTGATCCACTCTTTTCCTGAGAGATCGTTTAGTTTGTTATTTTTAGTCATCTATTAAATTACTTTTATTCCTCATTGCCCAGGCGCTTAATAGACCCGCCTTTTTTAGACCTCGTACAAATGCCATAATGTTGATACTGTTTACATATCTCAGGACTAGATATCAAGTATAAAAGCTTAAATTTTATCCAGATCAAATCGTGGCAAACCCATGGTTTCTCCCCTGGAAAGTTACCAAATCAACCTACTTAAAAGGATAAGGAAGGCAGAGAATCTTTTATTTTTCGCTGGGCAATCCTGATGGAAAGACCTTATGGACGTTTTCGTGGGGTCTTGGAATAACATGAACGCTAATCAGCTCGCCTATCTTTTGAGCAGCCATAGCACCTGCTTCGGTGGCCGCCTTGCAAGCTGCAACATCTCCCCGAACTAATACCGTAACAAAGCCTCCACCGATCTTTTCATAAGCGACCAAAACAACATCAGCAGCCTTAACCATAGCATCAGAAGCTTCAATCAAAGCCACCAAACCTTTGGTCTCTATCATGCCTAAGGCTTCTCTATCTGATCCCGAATTCGCCATTCCAAACCTCCTTAAAGATGGCTATAATTTTCAGAGGAAACTCACTTAAATTCGCTTTCTTTTGTAATGAATATGAACCTAAAATACAATAAACAAATTGTCAATAGTTTTTTATTGCGACGGAAAAATAGTGCTCCCCATTTACAATAATAAAGGGGATAGAGGGCTTACTGGAATTCCGCTTTAAGTAATGCCCACCCTAATGAACCGCCGGTAGTATCCGGAAAATCGCTCCATTGGAAAATTGCCCAGTTTCCTCCATCATTCCTCTGGAGTAAAAAACAAGCTACTCCCCTCGCTGGATTATCGTCTGGTGCATTCTGTGAAGGGCTTACTATCAGATCGTAGCGACGATAAAGTTCGGCAGTTCCGTTTATATCATCTTCGTAATCCGGATTCAATGAATCCTGCTCAAGAAGAAGCCGAATAGTATCCACCGTGAATAAAGCATTGGTAACCGCCAGTTCACTTTCCAGATCCCAGTGAGAAAAGGTCTCAGGGTAACGCGCCGAATCCTGGTGAGATGCCAGGAAGCGGTAACTATCAGCAAAACAGCTGCTGAAGTTTTGAATTATACCCTCCTGATAGGCCCACTCCAGATTGACTATAACGATTTCTGAAGCGCTGGGCACTTCCCAATGACCGGAATGCCCACTGGGCTCCTCCGGGTCCCTGTGACCAAATGGATTAACACAGGAGCATACAAGAAAAGCCAGTAACACCGGCCACAAGGAATATAAACTACATTTTTTATTCATAAATTAAAAAGGATATCCGGAATCAACTCTCGAATTCATAATCTTCATCGATCATCTCTTCGGTAGCATCTTTATAGTCCTCGATCATTGCCATTATTTCGCCTTCGGGCAATCCTTTATGGTCCTTTAATTTTTCCTTGTATTTACGTAACCGGCGTTCTATTTTACGGGCAGCATCATCGATCGCCAGATACAGATCATCGGCGGTGGAACTTGAAACCAGGTGGGTCCCATAGACCTTCATGGATATTTCCGCCAGCTTCCGATGCTTCTCAACATCCAATACTACATGCGTATCGATAATCCGGTCAAAGAATTTAGTGAGGGGTTCGATCTTGCTCTCTGCATAATCCTGGATTTCCGGAGTGAGGTCGAAATGACGGGCAACGATTCTGATATCCATCTTTTCTCCTTTTATAAAAGGGTTCTAATTTTTTTCATAGCTTTTCCCAAATGGATTCAGCGTTATAGGAGCTTCGAATAAGGGGTCCCGAATAAACTGCTTTGAAACCCAACTCTTCACCGAAATGCTGATATTCCTGGAACTTGCTTGGATGAATGTACTCAACCACCTGGAGTTGAGAGGGAGTGGGCTGCAAGTATTGACCGATAGTTAAAATATCACAGTCCTGGGCGCGAAGGTCTTTCATCAGGTTTTGGATCTCTTCTTCCTGTTCTCCCAGGCCTAACATAAAACCCGATTTGCTCAGTACCCGGGGTGTTCCCAGGGATTTCACCCTTCTCAGAAGCTGAAGGGATAAATGATAATCGGCCTGCGGACGGACTAACGGGTATAACCGTTCAACAGTCTCGGTATTATGATTTAAAATGTCAGGTTCAGATTCCATTACAGTTTGAAGGGCTGACTCATCGCCCTTGAAATCCGGTATCAATACCTCTATCCTGGTATCAGGGTTAATCTGCCGAATCTGCTTTACACATTTTTTGAAATGACCGGCGCCGCCGTCAGTCAGATCATCACGGGTTACAGAGGTTAGGACAACGTGTTTCAATTCCAGATCCCGAACGGCAATGGCTATAGACTCTGCTTCGGAGCCATTCACCACTCCGGGTATCCCTTTTTTAACCGAGCAAAAGCCGCAGTTTCGGGTGCAAATATCTCCCAGAATCATGAAAGTTGCTCTCCCGGCCGAGTAACAAGTCCCCTTATTGGGACAATGACCTTCCTCGCAAATAGTGAAAAGGTTATGTTTTCGCAGTTGCTGTGTTACGAATTTCGCCCTGGGGGAGGTAATAAAAGAATGCTGAAGCCATCTGGGTTTCATTATAATAATCGGTCCTCTTTGAGTTTATCTTTTTCTCATCCTTGCCGGGGGAATGGATAACAAATCCCGATATTTAGCTATGGTTCTCCGGGCAATTTGAACGCCTTTGTCGTTATTCAGAATATCTGCTATCTTCTGGTCTGACAGGGGGTGTTTCTTATCTTCATTATCCACAAGTTTCTTAATTAAACGCTGAACACGGGTAGTGGAAAGGTCCTCCCCGGTTTCGGTTTTTAATCCACCCACAAAAAATGAACGCAGGCTAAAAGTACCGTATGAGGTCTGTACATGTTTGGCGTTAACTACCCTGGATATTGTGGAGATATCTACCCCCACAGTATCGGCAACCTCCTCCATTTTCAGAGGTTTTAAGTGGCCTGGGCCATTTTCAAAAAAATCCATTTGATGATTCAGAATTGCCCTCATTGTTCCCAGCAGGGTATGTTCCCTTTGCTCCAGGCTGTTTATCCACATTTTTGCTGAGTTCAATTTATTCTTCAGAAATTCTTTGGTTTCCTCATTCAATGTTTTATAGCTTTGAAGGAGTTTAAGGTATTCCTTATTGACCGCCAAAACTGGCAGGGAAGAATAATTATAGATTATCTTCCATTCCCCTCTATCCTTCTTTACGATAAGGTCCGGTTCAAGCTTGATATCCCTGGTTTCATAACCTTCGGCGGGAGCGAAGGTCAAGGTGGACAGGATATGAATGGCCTTTTCGATATGGGATTGGGTGGTTTTCATAACCTTTGACAATTGTGGGAAATTTTTCCGGGTCAGGTCAACGAAGTGGGATTTTACCAGATTATATACCAAATCTTGTTCACCAAATCCCAGATTATCGAGCTGCAGCAGGAAACACTCCCTAAGATCACGCGCGGCAATCCCGGCCGGTTCAAATTGCTGAACGACCTTAAGTACTTTTTCAATTTCCTGGTCGTTATAAGTCTGTTCTTCGGGATTCTGTATATTCAAGTTCAATACCACTTCTTCGGGAGCCATTGTGAAGTAACCCCGGTTATCCAGATTCCCAATGATGAATTCACCAATACGGAATTCCCGGGGGGTCAGATTTGCCAAAGTTAGCTGTTCAAAGAGGTCCTCCCAAAGGGAATTATGTCCCGCAATGGTAGGTTCAGAAGGCCTGTCTTCGTGAGTGGGCTCCTCCAGGTTTCTATATGAGAGTTCCATACCATCATAGAAACGCTTCCAATCAACGAGTTCTTCCTCGAGTTCGGCAGCTTCCTGGTTCTCCCGGGATTCCGCAATCTCCGAAGGTAGTTCTTCCCCCTCCTTTTCCCGCTCCTCCAAGACATCGAGGCAGGGATTTGTCTGCAGCTCCTGATTGAGCATATAGTTTAGCTCTAACCGGGTCAACTGGAGCAGTTTTTGGGTCAGGATCAACTGGGGTGTTAAGACCAGTTCCTGTTTTAAAGTGGCTTCCTGAGATAATGATAATTTTGCCATTAGTCCATCCTGAACTTATCGCCCAGATATATCTCCCGTGCTTGCTGATCCTGAAGCAGGTAATTGGAATCGCCCGAAATTAATACCCGGCCTTCATAGATAATATATGCTCTATCCACGATGGATAATACTTCACGAACATTATGGTCGGTGATCAGAATGCCAAGGTTGGCATTTTGCTTAAGCCCATATAAAATAGCCTGCAACTCGCCCACCACAATGGGATCGATACCGGAAAAGGGTTCATCAAGAAGCAGGTACTTGGGTTCGGTCACCAGAGCCCGGCAGATCTCCACCCTCCTCCTTTCACCACCGGAAAGGGTGTAGGCCTTCTGGTTTGCCAGATGGGTCAGGTTAAGATCGTTTAACAAATGGTCAAGCACTCTTTGCTGTTCCGCTTTCGATTTTTTGGTAATCTGTAATATCGCCTGAATGTTCTCTTTGACCGTCAATTTACGAAAAACTGAAGGCTCCTGGGAAAGATAACTGATCCCACGCTGAGCTCTTTTATACATGGGCAAGGCAGTTATATTCTCGCTCTCCAGGAATACATTTCCGCCATTGGGCTTGATCAGACCTACCAGCATATAGAAGGTGGTTGTTTTACCCGCGCCATTGGGGCCCAGAAGGCCAACGATCTCACCGCGCTCTACCCCTATGCTAAGATCATTTACCACACTGCGCTTGCTATAGACCTTCACAAGATTGTCTCCCCTCAGGCTCATTTGCGCACTCCTTCACCTATAAAGGATTCTGAAAATCCATTGGTACTGTTCCATTTACCCGAGAAGTCAAAATTAATAGCGACCGTGTTTATTCCTTGTATGATATAGTAACCGTTAATCTGAAGAAATCCTTCCACTAATGTTTTTGGTTATCCTAATATTATCGAAGTTTATATCAGAGACAAATCCCACTCCTTCAATAATATCCGAGCCCCTCTTAATTTTGACCGGGTCATCCGTCTTAATGAGCCTAAGCTTGGGATCCCAGAGCAGGGAATTAGTCCACAGAAACACCTTGTCCACGGATTCCACCTCTACATTCCCCCAGACCAGTATTTCCTGGTCTCTTTCCTCAAATTGTCCTGAATCGGCGGTAAGGAAAGTGCTGGGATTTCCCAGGCTGTCAAAAAAGGTTACTTTGATGGTTTCACCGATCACCAGATTGTGGTCCTTGAATTTGGAAAGGTGTTGTGCCCATAAGACCGCGACCTTCCTCCCCTCATTTGTAAAATTAACAGTGGTGTTCTGAGATTCCTGGTCGGGACTCTTATCGGTTCGAGAGAGGTTGTTTTCTGCCTCCGGGTTACAGGATAATATACCCGCAACAAAAATAAAGCAGAATAAAGTCCTTAATGCCTTCAACGTTTTTATCGTCATCAATACACAATATACCAAATTTTATTCGCGCCGCAACAAATTTTTGCAAAATTGTTGTTTACTAATGATGACCCTTTATTTAAATTGAACCTCAAAATTTTCAGGGAATTATTATTATGAAACTGGTTGACTCTCTTTTTATCGTATATAACATTATAGTAAGCATACTGATACTGATCAAAGCGGGAAGCATTCCCGGTTGGTATATTTACATAGTTGTTCATCTTAGCCTGATACTGATCCCTGTTCTGTACCAAAAAGCCGAATCCAGCACCATTTTAAAGAACCGGTCGGATTTTTTACGATACTGGTATCCCTACCTCTTTTTCGGCTTATTTTATTCGGAGATCGGTCTGATTAATACTGTTTACATAAAGAGCTTTCAAGACCATTTTTTTGTTGAATGGGATTTCATGCTCTTCGGCTTCCATCCCAGCCTGGAATTCATGAATGCCCTGCCCGGAAAATTGTTCTCAGAATATATGTATTTCTCTTATTTTTCTTACTTCGTCTTTATTGAATTCCTGGCTATAGTTTATTGGATTAAAAAGAATAAAAAGGAGTTCGTTCGTATTGCTTTCACCATCAGCTTCGGTTATTTTTTCTGCTATATTATTTTTATTTTTCTTCCTGTTGGTGGGCCACGTTTTACCTTTCCGGGTACTTTCGATATAGAGTTCAAAGGTTATTTTTTTGCCAGGATACTGGAGTTAATTATGAAGAATGCCGAGATTAAGGGAGCTGCCTTCCCCAGTTCCCATTGCGCTATTGCTGCATTAGTATCTCTGGAATCCTACCGGATCAATTGGTGGACAGGAGTTTTGGTTACCCTTATTGCCCTGGGGCTTTTCTGCGGCACTGTCTATGGAAGATTCCACTACGTTGTGGATGTTATTTTTGGAATCGGGGTAGGGATATTGATGTTTATCCTTGTTCCCTATCTATACCGCTTTTTGCAGGGGAAACGGAAATCCGGCACCCCTTAATCTTTAAGGTCATCTTTTAGGGGACAACCGGAACACAGGGGCTCTTTCTTCTTACAAAAGTTTTTGCCGCAAGATACCAGCAGGGCATGGTATTCGTTATAAATCAGGAGGTCCTTTGCCAGGTAGCGGTAAAACAATTCCTGAATATCCTGATAACTTGTCTCTTCAGAAAGAAAACCATGCCGGTACATTATCCGGTAGGTATATGTATCGACCACGAAGACCGGTTTTCCAAGCGCATAGAGTAGAATGCTATCAGCAGTTTCCAGACCAATACCCTTTATAGAGAGCAACTCATACCGGAGGGAATCCACTCCTTTCAGCTTCATTCTCTCAATATCGCCACCGTATTCCGCCCATAAATATTCCAGAAAGTTCATTATCTTTCGAGCCTTCTGGTTATAATAACCGGAAGGTCTGATAAGCTCTGAGAGCATCTCCGGGCTTACCTGGTTCAATTTTTGAGGGTCCAGCAATCCGTGGTCTTTAAGGTTACCGATGGCCGTTTCAACATTGCTCCACGATGTATTCTGGGTTAGTATCGCTCCGATAATGATCTCGAAAGGTGTTTCACCGGGCCACCAGTGCTGAGGGCCGAAATAGGAAAGAAGGCTTTTATATATCTTAATTATTCTATTTGTATTTCCGGTCATATCGTTTTTTGACCTTGATGATTTCCTCGTAACTTTCACAGAATGCATTTACTACATCAGGATCATAAGCTTTTCCTGAATCTTCGATGATCTCCGAGAGTACCACATCGCAAGCTTTGGATTTTTTATATTCCCGTTCCGAAACAGCAGCATCGAAGGCATCAACAACGGCTAATATTTTGGCTTCCAGTGGTATTTGACACCCCTTCAGCCCCTGGGGATAACCATTGCCGTCAACCCGCTCGTGGTGGTAACCGGCGATCTCATAAACCATCTTCAAATCATCGCTGAAGCGGATTTTCCGGAGGATTTTCTTGGTAATGACAACATGTTCCTTAACCAGCGTATATTCCTCATCGGTCAGCTTAGAGCTTTTTTGGAGAATACTGTCTGGGATGCCTATCTTGCCGTAATCATGAAGCAGACCGGCCAGTCGAACGGCCTCCACCTGGCTTTTAGAGAGTTGCATTCTCCGTGCGATGATCACTGCGTACATTGAGACCCTTTCTGAGTGGCCAGCCATAATCGGACGCTTGGCATCGATAGTGGCAGCCATAACCTCAATAAAACTCTCAAAGGACCTTCGGATCTCTTCATTGGCAAGCACCGTTTCCAGGGAGATTGAAACCTGCCCGGCCAGACCCTCCAATAGCTCCATATCTAATTTGGAAAAACCTCCATCCTTTTTATTAATGATCTCAAAAACCCCGATAACCCTCCCGGTTCGGTTGAGGAGAGGCAGAGCAGCAATATTCCGGGTTTTAAAGTTCCTCTCCAAATCGATATTCTTGTTGAAAACCTTGTCATTGTATGGTTCATTTGAAATGTAAGCCTTACCATTACGAGCTACCCAGCCGGCAATGCCGTCATCCTTGGATATCTCGATCCGCTTTGTTCCCTGGGCGATCTCTGTCCAGAGAAGGTCACGCTCACTATCTACTACAAAAATAGAACCTCGCTCTGCATCCAGAGCGGACGAAGCCTCTTTTACCACTAATCTAAAGAGACTCCGGAAGGTCATCGCAGAATTGAATTTCTTGCTTAGTTCCAGCAATGTAGTCATCAGCTTCAACTTCTTTTGAAGCTTTTCAACGTCCTCGCAGGGATCCTCTGGTTTCATCAGAACCTTATTTCCGCCCAGACGCTTACACCCCTGATACGGGTCTTCTGGTGCATGGTGTCGCGGTTAGTATATTCAATATCAATACCGCCGTGTATGTTGCGGGAAAAATTATAACTGGCTTTGGGCAGTATTTTAAATGTATCGGTTTTCGACCTTGGTATAAAGCTTTCTTTATCCGGACCATATTCGTCCAAATCCTTGCTCTTGGAAATGGTAAGCGAAAGGTTAAGGTTATTTTCGAAGCTAATGGTTTTTTTGATCAGGGGGATATTAATCCCTTTGGTAGCCCTGAAAGCGTAGGATATCTGGAGATCAATGGATTGGGTGGTCTTCTGTTCCAGATTAGTTGAGGTCGCCCGATCAGTGAGCTGAATAGCATAGTTGCTTGATAATTTGGTCTGTACCCCGATATTCCAGGTTATATCCAGGGAAACGAGGGGAGCTAACTCACGTTTCCACGTGACCGTGGTCATGGTTCCCTCATCAAAATTCTTGTCCACGGTGTATCTGTAGCCCGATGTTAAATTAGTAGAACGTGTGGCCTTTTTAAAGAAGCCCAGGTCCCGTAGCTTGTTGCTTCGCAATCCGATATCGGGGAAAACCAGTGAGGTAGTTTTGGTATTATCCACAGCATTGCTCTGAGTTCGCCAGTTAAATGCCAGATCAGCATTGGTTTCCCACCATAAGGTTGCCCCGGTATTGGCTTTCAGTGTATTGGATAGCGTTTTTGAGACCCTTCTCTGGGTTGCTCCCTGAAGGGTCTGATTGGTGACCCCGGGATTCTCCGTAAAACCGAGCTGATAGAGCCATGAAGGGGCTGCAGTCAAACCCGGATAGGAGGTCTTGTTATCCCGGTCATACGAGGCCTTTATGGGTTTCAGTTTTCGAAGAAGATTAACTAATGCCCCTCCGCCCGGGGTTTCACCCCCCGCTTCCCGACCACCACGCGGGGCTTCACCTACCAGTTTGGTCAGATTTAAAATTAAATTTATACTGATCTTCTGGGCTAATTGAGCAGAACCATAAACCCCCTCCTGATTCACCTGGCTGGGATTGGTATTCTCGGTATAATTGGAAGTAAAAGAATAGCTCTGGGTCAGGAAACTCAGAAACGATGGGGAAAAAGTTATACCGTTATTGATCCGCTTGGAGAGAGGAATCCCCAGCCTTATTCCCTTGAATCCGAGCTCCACATCATCACCCTCCTTGAGATCCCTTTTAAGATTCAGCAGGAAGGTTGTCGTCAGGGCATTAAATGGCTTGGTATTAAAGGAGGTGCTATGTTCCAGATCACGGGTGAAGCTGGAGGTTTCGTTTAACGATTTGTTCCGCTGTAAACGCCTGGTCGAGCTTATAGATGTATTAAACAGCAGCTTGGTGGGAGCATAATTTAATTCAATACCCTTCAAAGTTGAAGAGGATGAATCATCAGCCCACCAGGCTAAGGGGATCTTATATTCGCCCTTGGGGGTCAGGTCATAGATTTGAGATACCTGATAATTTGAATTTACATTTAATGGCTGTGTTGGCGAAAAACCATAATTCCGGCCGTAGGATAAATTGTGTTTCATACGGGAAATAGTCATATTCACCAGGAAGTTATCGGTATCTGGCTGGATTTGAAAACTGGTATTCATGCTGTGCTGCTCGGTCAGAGTTCTTTCCTGTTCCCTGAGGTCTGATGGCAGCACGATATCCGACCCGGTTTTCAATCGGGGATTGGAAATATTATGGGTATAGTTGTAATTAATGGGAAAAGTTACATTCAAATTAACAGGGAAGAATTTGTGTCCATTCAGCGATGTATTTAATCTTTTGATGGTATTGGTTTCTCCGCTGCCTTTGGATTCACGAAGGCTGTGAAATTCTGAGTCCTTGCGTTCGATGCTGGTGTTTATCCGGAGGAGGTCCGCAAAACTCATGTTCACTTCCCCCTTCTGAGCCCAGCCAGGGCTTCTCCGAACATCGGTCAAACGCAGTTCGTCAAGCCAGATCTCCCCGCTGATGGAATCCACCGGATTAGGATTGTAAATGCCTATATAGTATGCCTTTATATAGGTCAATGAGGGATTTCCCTTGACCCGGTAATATCCATTTTTGTAGGGTATCGTAGAATCGCTAACCGTACTGTCTTCCAGCAGTGTATTTTTGAACGCGGTAATGACGGGGAAGTCAATTTCCACGCTATTTTGCAATGTATCCCATCCCGGTTCCAAACGGCAGCTATACTCGTAAAAATTATTCTCATCCCTACCCATCCTGAAGAAAAAATATGGCCGAGTGGTATCGGACAATGAGTCATTCCAGTAAACGAACATCTTCAGCTTCTCGTAATATGTAAAATCCTCTTTTTCTCTCAGTATGTTATAGATATGTGGTGCTTCGGTGGAATCTGTAGGGGGGAATTTCTTGTATTTTATGCTCAGGCTTTGCTCGGCATACCGGAGGCCTGTTTGTGGGTCCCGTTCAGCGGAGATTCCCGGCGGTGGAGAATAATCCTGATTCTCATGCGTACTTTTGACAAATATCTGATAATGCTCTGACCGGGTTTCCCAATCGTTACCGACGATATCCAGGGTTGCTATATAAATAGTGGTAGCGGAATCCACCCCCGATATCCAGATACGGGCGTATTCAATATCGGAACTGTCGGGATCTCCGCGCTCGATTATTACCCATGGCCTGGCGTCTTCGATAGTATCCAGGATTGCATTCTGGAATGGAATCCGGTACAGCCGCCAGCCGGTTTCCGGATTCCGTGTGCCGGGCACCTCGAAAAGATTTGAAGAGAGATCCACAATATATTCAAAGTAGTTGTCGTCCTTGTCCAATCCATTGTTCCCATTTAGATCTTCTGTATCCGGCCTTTTGCCGCCTTCGGGGTCCAGATGGTTGTTTTCTGTGCCATTAATTCGGGAATAATCATAAGGATTATCGCTATCATAATCCCAGTTATCGCCATGGGGATCGTTAGCAGTCCCTCCTGCCAGAATAGTAGTCTCATTCGTATTACTGATTCCGTCTAATCCCACATCCTCATCTTCCTGAAGAACCCCATCCCGGATGCCGTTCCTAAGCTTGTCCTCGGTATCTAAAAGGTCATTTCCGTCGACATCTTCGCTGGTCTCTCCCAGGTCTATATGCAATATTCCTTCATCCCCCTTGACCCATATTTCTATGAACTGAGCGCGGCCCTGATCCTGATAACCCTGGGGCATATAACGCATCACACCCGCCCATGCATTCCCTGACATCGCCGTATCCTCGAAAGCCAGAGCTAAAACATTGACCTTGCTATCCTCGCTGGAAACCTCTTTTTCGGGCCAGATATCAGCTACTTTCACCCGGTCATAGGGGTTGTACCACCACAATCTGCCCCGATCCTCATGATTGTAGCCGAAGGGCGGGGAAGCGATGGTCCAGGTAGTTCGCCGGATTCCCAAACTAACCTCGTTGCGGGATCCCTCAAAATCATCCAGATAGGCTTCGCCTTTGATATTAGGATTTGAAAACACCTGGGCAACCTCGCCCTTGATCTCCAGCCGGGATTCCTGATCGGTTGATATCAGGGGCAAGGCATCGGCCATCCTGGTAAATATCTCCGGTTCAAAATTCAGGGCAAGGTCGGCATCCCAGATGAAGGTGCGGGAAGGTTCACCCCCCAATCGGGGCCTTTTGGCCGAGGCACTGGCGCTCTTGTACAAAGCAGTTGTCCCGATCCAGGAATTGTCGGAGAAGCGATATTCCACCCGTGTGCCCAGAAGGGTCTTCTGCTCTGGTTGAAAAAAGGGTTCGTATTCATAATCCACCTTGATTCTGGCATTGGGGTCCTTAGCCTCGTCAGATAAAAAGGAGATCTGCCCGGTCATGTAATCGATCTGGTAATCAGTGCCCCTACTCAGCCGTTCGCCGTTGAGGGTCACCGTTTCACTGCCCTCGATAATGTTCACATTCCCCAGGCTGGTGGAAAGCTGCCGGGATTTCACCTTGCCCTTCAGGGTAAACCTGGATTCCGCAATCTGGTCATTCTGGTTGTTAGATTTGTAGATGCTGGGAACGGTATCGGTAAGGGTCGCGAGATCGGGCAAAAGGGCGATATCTTCCGGGGTTGGGGCAAAAGGATGCAGTACGGGAAAAATCAACTCCCCATCAGCGGCATTTATATAAATAGGATCCACCAGACCATCAGGACTTGCATCGCCAGACATATTTATCTGGTCCAGTCCAAATAACCGGAGATAGTCATCGGTGTTCTCTTCGTTAACATCGCCCAGATAGATCAAAAGCTCCAGACCATCAATGTCCAGGTCTTCTCCGGGGAGCTTATAAACGTTTCGCCATTCGTATTCCCAGGTGTGGTTACTCGGTGAGCTGTCCTCATCCTTGATCAGGTTCAGGCGCAAGGTATCCGTACCCGAGTAATCTTCGGGGATTACCGTTCCGACGGAATCGATCGAACCGTCGGAATGCTGGATTACAAAGGCGCAGGCCAAAATATCATTGTCTGCTATACTTCTATTAAGCCGAAGGTAACCTTGCAACCGGGACAGTTCATAATCGCTCTTTGAAATTTCCTCGAAACGGCCTGCTTCTCCTTCAAGGGGATAGAATGTGGGATTTGCGGGATCCACATAAGCCACTCCGGGCAATGTGGTCAGCTGATTGGCATTGTTCATTTTGTATAGCTTGAATTTAATGATGGAGTCACCCGGAGCATAGGTAAAATAACGGTATTGATCATCCACAAAAAAGTAAGTCCGCTTCATAAAATCGTAATCATGTATCTCGAATTCATTGCTGGAGGCGCCAGCGTGAAAGGTAGCGCTTTTGTGCTCACTTTTCTCCTGAGAAGCAACGGCGGTGATCTGCCAGTCTCCGATCTGGAGTTTGCTTTTGATACCGAACAGACCCTGCACCTTTTCGCTGTACCCAGCATAGGATGCTCCTGAAAGCGCAAGGGTTGTGTTCCCCGCTTCAATTAGCTGAACGACATCATCCTCAGTGCCAGTATATTGGATGTTTATGGTGTTTTCCAGCTCGGTCATACGATCCGAATCCTGGTCCACCTTTACACCGATCCGGGAGCCTATCGTTCCGGTAATATTGAACTGGGATTCCTGTTCCATATTCAAGGAAGGCCATTTGGATACCGTATGGCCCCCTGTGGCGATATCACCTTCCCTCCACTCGCTGCGGCCGGAAAAGGTTATCTTCCGGCGACCATGAACCTGGAGGGAGGCTCCGCCCTCACCAATGATAGACCTGAAGGCATCCGGGAAATCTACCGGGATCTCAAAGACGATGCCTCCTGCTTTTTCCCCCCTGAGTACATCCTTAACCAAAAGGGAACGATGTATCCAGCCCAACTCCGTCATAAGATCGATATATTCATCCAGGGGAACAATACGGGGTTGATAAAGTATATGACCATCAACCGTTTCAGTGATCATCACAAAACCTTCTGTAAAATTAACCACAACAATCCGGCGAACGTTCAACTTGTCCCAATTGAGTAAAGCCGTCTGGTTGGTTGTTAGGTTAAACAGGGGTAAAGGATATGTACTTTCCAGAGGAAGAAAATACCTTCCCCTTTCCTCCAGACTCATTTCCAATCCGGAATAAGCACCTGCCTCAAAGATGAAAAGCCCCAGCAGAAGTGAGGAGATGATCAGGATATATCCCCAGATCCTTGTTTTGTCGCTATGTTTAACCATTAGCAGAGAAAAAAACCTCCAGGTACTTAATTTCGCCAAATATAATAAGCGTTTTAAATAAAACAATACAAAAAAACAAAACTTTTATTTAGCGTAATAATAGCGCCTTTAGGGTTTTTTCCTCCTGATTCACTTTTAAATTGCAGAAATATATCCCGGTGGGAAGTTTATGGTGGGCTGCCTGAAAATCCCAGAGGATGGTGTAATGGCCAGGCTCTTGACGCTCCTCGACCATGGAAGAAACCTTCTCTCCCAATATATTGAATATGCTAAGTTGTACCCCTTCCGGTTGTTCGGAATAGAAACTGTAATCTAACCGCAGTGTTTCATTAAACGGATTAGGCCATACTCTTAAACTCAATTTATACTCCTCCGGGTTCCTGAAAATTGCTTCGATAGTATAGGTCCCCTCAGTGAGACCCACTGCTTCAGAAAACTCAAACATGTTATACGCATCCCCCGCTGGGGTATGGAACAAAAGACTCTCAATCTCTTCGGTAAATCTAACCATCCAGTGGATATTGTCAAGTTTTTTTGTCAAATCTAATGTCCATATCGCATTTTTATTGAATTCCCGGAAATCACTTGAGAAGCTCCAACCCCCTTTCCGGAAGGCTGTAAAAGGCCCTTCACCGGGAAGCGGGGGAGGTAATGGCTTGTCCCATTGACTTATGGCTTCTGAATTTCCTTGAGCAAAACCAAATTCAAGTATTTGGGTGCAATCATCATTTTCAAAATACAGTTTACCGCTCCATTTCAGTTCGCCATGAGTAGGAGCGATCCGTGCCATTGCCGATGGTTCCACGAAGAGGGTGCAGGCTTCCCGAAGAGCTATCCAGTAACCCTTCCAGGGTTTTAGGGTATCGGCAGTCAGGTATGCCCCCATTATGGGATCAAATTCATAGCAGGAATTAGGGTAGATCGCTCCGGGGGGGTTGGTGGCCAAAGAAGACACCGGCAACGGGTTTTGAAGGGCTCCAATAAGATTCCAACCGGAGCCGGCTAATCGATTATAATTATTGACAGGCATACCAGCTACCTGATATGTTGTGTCAGAGGTGGAAAATATCCAGTAACCTTGACCTTTCTGGATTTCAGTAATAGCCCTGTAGGAATAGTCGATATAGAAATATGGTTCTCCAAGGATGGTTGGGAAGATGTCTGTGGCGGAGGCGCTGAAAGTCAGGAAAACGGGTAAGGATACAAGGTTCCATCCATAGTTCAATGAACACCAGTAATCCCGGATTAAGGGTCGCGAAAACTCGATTTTTATCTCCTCCCCGGTACCGAAAAACCAGATGGAATCGACCTTCATATCCAGGATGTCATCCATAATGAACTCGCCCGGGGGAAGATATTCAGGGTGCCAACGAACGATCCCGGCCGGCTCGAAATAGGTGTTTACATACCATGTGATGGGAAGGGGTTCAAATCCCCGGATATCCCTCTGCAACTTGGCAATATATGGGAATTCGGTATCCTCGAGGGGGAAATAAGCATGCACCATATCGGGCACGATGGGCAGGGCAATAATATCCATACCCGGGTCATATAACTCCGAGCCCCCTGCCCCCGCTCCAAAACTCAAGGTGTTACCCCTGATGCGGGGAGGGGTTCCGTAGAAGAATAGTTCAAAGAGCCATTGCACATTCTCCCAGTGAATGAAGAAAAACCCGTTTTCAGTGCGCCCTTCAAAGGCTTCATTCATAATCACACGGTCCAGAAAGAGAGGGGCAAAATCACCCTCCACACCCCGTGGGGTTACGAGGGAACGCACATAGACCAGCACTCCCTCTCCGTTCAGTGGTACAGGACTATTGACAGAGAATGAAATTGCGGGACCTGAAGTGTCCAGATCCCCGATGGTCGAGCCCTCTGCAATAGTGCCCAGTATCTCGATTCCCAGGGGCTCTATCACGGAGGGGTCAAAATGAACATCAATTTCCAACCTTGTAATATGAAGGTCCAGGAGATCTTGACTATAAAGGGGAATGTCTATTATATCACCTTTATGGCCCGATGTATCGGGGAACCAGAAGGGGGCGCTGGTGATCAGGAAACGCCAGGTATAAGGCTCCATCGTATTGGGAGGACAATAATCCGGATAGTCATGAGCACCGCTGACAGTTACGGTAACCGAATCCCCTTCCGGGAAGAACAGGGAAACTCCGCTTAGATCGAGGTTCAATCTGAAGCCGTCCCAGGAAAGCGCCGGGTGGTCGAGGGTGAACGGGGTTCCATTGACACTGAGCATTACCGAATCGATAACCAGTGTTGTATATTCTTCGGTTAAAATTACTGAGACGGTATCAGGAGGAGACAGCAGCACACTGTCCGCCCGGGGTGATTCACCGGATGCATAGGGTGGTTCCAGGTCGATGAAGAAACGCCATTCCAGGACATCTTCCATGGGAAGTCCCAGCAGATTTTCAGCCTCCAGCAACCTTACCACTACCGTCTCAGCATGTGAGAAATAAGCAGATGGGGTAAACAGCAGTTCTGGCTCGGAGAAGGTTAATTCATCATCCCCGATGTTATAGAGTTCACCCTGCACTTCCAGGATTATGGTAGATGGATTTACCCCGTTCTCATCGGTGATGAATAGCGAGACGTTCTGGTCCGGGCAGCTGGATACGGCTTCCGGAAAGGGATAATTGAGCTCCGCGAGGGGTCCCTGGTTGAGGTAAGTAAAGAGTGCCCAATGCAGCACGGGCTGGTGATAGGTATATCCGGTCATCTGGGTCATATATCTAAAGTAGCGGCCGAGGATGGGTGGAACGATCTCGCCGGGAGTCAAGGGTACCCAGCCGCTCCAGGTTGTCCCGTCCATGGAGGACGCCAGGTAAAGATCTACAGCGGTGCTTTCCATAAGGGTCT
>JAFGGQ010000046.1 GCA_016930435.1 bacterium | reverse complement strand
TATCGGCCCAATCCTTTCATACAGCGGCGTCTAATGTTAATCCGGAACAGTATTATATTACTATTACTTTTGATGGAGCTGGCACTTTGGTCCCCATACAGACTGGCGAGGGCTGGTACGATGAGGATTTTATAGCTACTATAACAACGGAACGGTTTATAGGAAGCGGCGCAGATGGTTATGTTTTTTCCAACTGGGAAAGCGACCCCCCGGGAGCCTTCTTTGGTGATGTCAATGCTGAATCCACAACGGTTATAGTAGATACTTCATACACCCTGAATGCTCATTATGTAGAGGGAGTACGTTTAATCATTGAAAAGAATCCCGCACAGAGCATGGGTATGATCTATTACGATGGGATGATCGTGTCTAACACAAGTGTTGAAACGCTATGGTGTACATCGGGTTCCTTTATAGATATAGCTGTTTCTGAAAGAGATTCCTGCGCGGATTCGGTTTTTGGCTTTATCTGCTGGGGAGATTCCGTATCTGATACACTAAGGAATGTGGGTCCTATTGACAATGACACCACCTTTACGGCCTACTATTCCACTCTCTATCTGTGTACAGTTCGAAAACAACCGATGCAGGCTTATGGTTTTCTTTATGTGGACACCGAAACATATACCGGTATAGCCTCTATTTTGCAGCGTTTCTGGTGGCAAAAAGGTTCCATTCATGATATTGGAGTATCGAACCTTGATGAGGAAAGCGATTCGATTCGCTACGTTTTTAAGAACTGGAATGATGGTGGATCAATAAACCATGAAACAACCCCTATCAGCCGGCCCATTACCTTCACTGCCAATTATACAGAGCAGTATCTCTGTCAGATTATAAAGGAACCTTTACAGGCTTATGGCTCAATTTTTTTTGATGACTCGACATTTATGGGCGTTGGTGAATACCTTTTCTGGGGAATCGAGGATTCTTCATATTATATAGGAATAAGCGAACTGGACGTATCTGATGATTCCATTTATTCGTTCCTTTACTGGAGCGATGGTGGAGGCATTTTTCATTATACCACTCCTATAGGAAGCCCTTCAGTCTTTACCGCTTATTACTCCAGGCTTTCCTTTAATCTTAGAATATGTCTTGATACCGTTGAATGGCATATAGATACATTGGATCCCGGTTTGGTCAGATCCATGCTTCCCGGTGATAGAATTCAGATCCAGAATTGCGGGGATATCAATATTGATCTGGGTTTACATATTTCAGAATCTGGAGTTTACTGGGGTCCCCAATATATTCCTGATACCAATTATTATGCCCTCCGCGGCCATATCACTTCCACTTCAACTGTTCCATTGGCCTATCATCCCTCACATGATAATGTCAAAAATTATCTGATTTGGGCTGATTCGGAATATTTCGGGCCTGAGGGAGACAATGTCTCGCCCGGTGTGAATCGATTTTTATGGTTGCAGTTTCTGGCACCCACGGTCAGCACAATCTATAATGATGAACAGATCATCATCCTTACTTTAACTGCCCGAGTACATATTCCTTAACCCTATTCCAAACAATCAGACCTTTTGGTATTCAAACAATGAAAAAGAGAGCCTGCTTAGCTTTATTGATTTTCTTAATTACTTTTTTTATCCCCGAAACAACATCGTTCGCGGAAAAAATCGAGTTCTCAAAATCCGGTATTGCCAAACAGGATATGCAGATCGATCTTATCAGTCGTAATCATCAACAGGTCACATTAAGCATAAACATTCATAGTTGTTCACTCTTTAGGGATCCCGAGCAAGGAGATTACCTCCGTTTATATCTCGATTCAACAGGATTTTCCACAATAATTGGAGAGCCTCAGCTTCCTGTTATCCGGAAATTCATTGAATGTCCTGCTTTAGGCAAGATATCAACTTACGTTGAAGTTCCTGATAGTCAGCTTATAGACCTAATGGGCAGCGGCTTTGAGGGCCGGATTATCCCCAGGCAAACCCCTTCAATTAAAACCGGGCCTCCGGAGCATCTCTTGATTATTAATGAAGACAGTTATGCAAAAGACCAATTTTTGCCATCTGAAAATAGTGTAGTTAAGCTGGAAAGAAGTGGTATTATCAGGGGTACTTCCCTGGCCCTTTTGGAAATAGAACCATTTCATTATAATCCTCAAAAGGGTCTTCTCAAAATTTACAATAATATTAGGGTTCGAATTGAATTCGAAAATCCTCTTCAATCCTTTTCTGAAAGGTATAAAGATAGTTATTTTGAAAAGCTTAAGGGCAGCATTATAGCCAACTACTGCCCGTCTGAGAGTTATTCTTATTCTGATATTAGTGACTGTTATTTAATTATAGTTGCTGATGAATTTGCTTCTGAGATCGGGGCTTTTGTGGATTGGAAATCTCAGAAAGGTTTTAAAGTAGAGTGGTATTCTTATTCTGAGGTAGGCGGGAGTTCCACGAGCATTCAGTCTTTTCTAAGCAATGCTTATGAAAGTTGGGATATTCCGCCCACATTTGTTCTATTAATTGGAGATGTTGGTTTTATTCCTGCTCATGAGGTAAGCGGTTATTACCGTCATTATACAGATCTCTATTATGCTACGGTAGATGGAGACGATTTTTTGCCGGACCTTTTCATCGGGCGTATTTCCGTTCAGACACCGGAGCAGTTACAAACTGCATTGGGTAGAATCATTGAATACGAAAAAACTGTGTTTATTGACCGTGAGTGGTTACGTCGTCCCATTTTTATGGCCTGCGGGACTGATGGCAATTGGGAATTAGCGCAGGGTACTCATCGCTACGTTATCGAAAATTATTTAATCCCCCCGGATTTTGCGCCTGATTCAATCTGGGCTTACAGTGGTGGCACCGGAGAAGATGCTTTTGCGGCTATCAATGAAGGCTGTTTGTTGGTAAATTATTCTGGTCATGGATATGGAGGTGGCTGGGCCAATCCGGAATTCGACATCAGTGATATCTCCGCTTTAAGCAATTCCGGGAAATACCCCCTGGTCATAAGTAATGCTTGTTTAACAGGAAAGTTTGACCAGGAAACATGCTTCGGGGAGGCCTGGATAAGGACGCCGCACAAAGGGGCAGTTGCTTTCCTTGGAGCTTCGAATTCCACCTACTGGACAGAAGATGATATCTTCGAGAAAAGATGGTACGACGCGGTCTTTGAAGACGAACAATACGCCTTGATGGCGGCTACCTGCAAGGCGAATCTGGAGCTTATGCTATGGGGAACATCCCTGGATCAATATTACTTCGAAGTTTACAATCTTCTGGGAGACCCTGCAACTACACTTTACTGGGGAATACCATCTGAAATTCCAATCACTCATTTTCCCATCGTCCCCCTGGGTGTTCGGGAATTCATCTATTCGGCAGAAGTTGAAAACGCACTGCTTTGCCTGTGGCAGCCGGAGGGGGCTTTCGGCTTGACCCATACCTTCGCCGGAAGCAGCTCGGTGACACTCTCCCCACTTCCCGATGATACCGGTACCGCTATACTGACCCTTACCGCTCAAAATGGGTACGAGACCTATCAAGATACTCTGCCCATAATCTTAATGGCTCAGATGACCGTCAATCCTGAAACCCTGATCGTAGCTGATCACAATGAATTAGAGGTTTATATCGATTCGATGGGTTATCCGATGGCAAATCTTACCGTATTGATTACGGGACTGGATGTCGATGAACGGCGTTTGACTAATGCTTCGGGATATGCCTCTTTTGACATTTTACCCCCTTACATGGAGGACTTGCGGATTAAGGCTGTACATCGTACCGCAGGAGTTATTGCTAATTCGAGTCTGACGGTAATCGGTGGGGATGCTTTTGGGGAATTGGAATACTCCCTGGCTGCCCCGGATATAGCATTGGAAGGCAATCTGGCGGCAGGATTCAGGAGCGTGATAAGCTCCTATTCACCGGGGGGCCTATATACGGTGTTCTTGAAAAACCTGGAGATAGACACAACAGTCATGTGTGTTTCCGAATCATGTGAAGTGGAATTTTTCCCGTTCAGATCCGGCGGAATCGAGCTGGGGTTCGCCAAGATAGGCCGGGAAGTGATACGGGACACCGCGGTGATAATCAGCGCACGAGGCCCTTTTAACGGAATTATCAGGGAGGAATCCACCGGAATCCCCGTCGCTAATGTTAGAATCAAACTCTTTAATTTAGGAGCGGACACCGCTTTAACCAGTCCGATTTTAGCCACCCATACTAATTCCGAAGGACTGTTCGATATCTTCGAAGATTACCCTTGTGGATGGTATGATCTCTATTTATCCCATTTTTCCTACGAACCTTATGCAGATATGATCTTGATCAATGCAGTAGGGAATTATCAGTTCTTTCTCTCTCCACGGCCTTATGGTTCTCTGACCGGAAGCACCTATCCTTCGGATATTACTGTATATTTAAACTGGATTGAGACGGGCGAAAACATTCTCAACGCTATATCTTTCCTAAGTGAATACAGCTTTCCCAGGGTTGCCTATCAAACTTATGAAATACTCGGATATAAAAGGGGCTACAAAGTGCTTATAGATACCATAACTGTGTCCGCCAGCAGTATGAGTTACAATATTAATCTGGAAGAAAATGATGGGGAGATTATGATAGTCGATCGCTCGACCTTTTGGACTGCCCCGGAGGCTTTCAGAGAGATTCTGGAGGGACTTGATTATTCGGTAAGCACCCGCGAACCTCCTTTAACCGCTACTGAGATGAGCCAGTACAACCTGGTGATCTGGAGTACCGGGGGAGCTGCAGTCCCCTTTTCCTATTCGGATCTATTCAACCTTTCCGAATATCGCAGGAGGGGCGGAAAACTTTTAATAGAGGGAGCTGAGATACCATATTTTGTTCTGGATGCCCACCCGGAATACGCTGAATCTCTTCTTTTCATCGATCGTTATATCGGGGACGATCCGGACTTCCTCCATGCCAATCCCCGTTATTGCGGGGAATCTTTTTATAATGTTCCCAATCTGCTTCCCCAGAATCTACCGGTATTGGATATATCTCCGGGAGTATTTGACTTTTTTGATATTTTCACCGTTACCCCACAGGCTCATTTGATCTATCAAGCTACCTCTTGTGATGAGGGAGGTTGTATAAGCTATTTTGATGACCAGACCCGTGGTGGTCTCCGGAATATGGTACTAATGGCGGTTAATCTGGATACCAGCTTCACCGACGATAATGTTACCAGATTACTGGTTGAAAATGCCGTGGAATTTTTATTGGGACCCCGGACAAACAGGGCATTGGTCTATGGGATTATAGACATTGCGGAAAGCGAGAACAATAGCGGGGTTTGGATAATGGCCGACCGAGATTCCTTACATTATGCCGATTCTTCTGTTTCTGATGGGCGCTTTAACCTGGTTGTTCCCGAACCCGGAACATATCAGATCAGTCTCTGGAAAAGAGAATACAGCGATACCACCTTTGCTTTCAATATAGAGCAAGGGAAAATATATGGTCCCCTAAATTTATCTGTTCACTTCACCGGCATTCCTGACGATAAAGAAACTCCCGGGTATTATGCCCTGAGCTATAATTATCCTAATCCCTTCAACAGCTTTACGGATATCAAGTTCACCATCCCGGGGAAATGCAGTGCCAGTTTCAAGGTTTTTGACCTCCTGGGTAAAACTCTCTATTCAGAAAATTTATTCTACGGTGAAAACGGCACTTACCGCTATCTTTACCGTGGAGAGGATTCCTCTGGAAAAAAACTTCCTACTGGCATTTATTTTTATCAATTCCAATCCGGTGATTTCAGGGAAATTCGGAAAATGCTGATCCTGCGTTAATGGGATTCGATAGGGCTTTTTAAAAAAACTTATAGGTATAATTCAGGGTTAAAAACAGATAATGCCGGATCTTTGTGAGTTGGTGGTTATGGTCAGGATCGTAGTTTAGCTCCCAAACATATTGAGTTGACAGATTCAGCATCTTGGTGAATCTATAGTTGAAACCTGCATAAACGCGATTCCGGCTGAATCCTTTTCGGGCGAAAAATGGCTCTCCCTTAGCAATATCCTTTGTATCCGAATCCTCAATTAGCCCTATAAATACTTCATCTGCAGCACTCAGAGTTATTTTATCCGATAAGCTATAGTTGGCCTGAACCATTTCACGAATCAAAAGACTATACCCGGTCTTCTTGTCCCCACTGCTCAATTCGGGATCATCAATATCGTAAACCGGATTGGAAGCATATATCTTATTATGAGTGATTACCCGGTTAACCAGCAATAGATCCCCTATTGACAATTCCAGTATGGGTATCGCTTCAATATTATGTGAGTAGAAATCATCGATCTCATCTTGCGGAAAAAACATTAAGTAATACCAAAGGGCCATTTTGAACTTAAGATTGCCGAAATTCCTGATATATACCGGGCCGGTAAAGAATTCATACAAAAAAGTCTCAGCGGGATCGATCGTCTCCTGGCTGGTGCTGAGTTCATAGCGGTGACCGGCCATAATAATATAAACCCATTCAGGGGAAAGCAGTAAATTTAGGTTACCATATTCCCAAGTATTGAATGTCGAGACCGCTTCTGCCTGGAGATTGACCGCGAATAGCCCTGTTAATAGCAATATTAAGGCAAAACCAAAACTGACGGCTTTTTTCATTTAAAACC
>JAFGGQ010000045.1 GCA_016930435.1 bacterium | reverse complement strand
GCCTATTAAGATTATCGTCCACATGAATGAATCCGTTGGCTTCTTCCAGGTGGAGGAAGTTCTCTTCAAAAAGATCGATTACAGTCCCATTAAAAAATATATCGAATTATATGCAGGGGTAACAGGGCGGGAAATGAAATGTTACCTCTGATCATCATCTTAAGGAGAACCAATGTCTATAGTGCTAACCGGCAATGATTTGACAATAGAGCAGGTTTACCAGGTTGCTGTTGAGAATGAGAAGGTTGAGCTTCATCCGGAAGCCCTGGCCCGTATACGCGCTTGCCGGGCTTTTCTGGACAAGAAGATGGCCGAAAAAGAGATCATGTATGGCATCAACACCGGTATTGGTGAGCTTTCCGAAGTGCTCCTGACCGATGAACAAGTCAAAGATTTTCAGAAATACTTGATCTATAACCATTCAGCGGGTATTGGCGACCCGGTTCCACTGCCCCACGTCCGGGCAGCTATGCTAAGCCGTGCGAACGTTCATGCTAATGGTCATTCCGCGGGTCGGCCGGAGATAACCCTGACCCTTATCGGGATGCTTAACAAGGGTGTCACCCCTGTGGTCTGTGAGAAGGGCAGTGTGGGAGCTTGCGGCGACCTTGCCCCTATGAGCCAGATAGCGTTATTGATGATGGGCGAGGGCGAGGCTTTTTACCAGGGTGAACGCATGCCCGGCCACCAGGCCCTTAAAAAAGCAGGTATCCCCGTACCAGGCCTGAAGGCCCGGGATGGCCTGGCAACGATCAACGGAAGCAATCTTATAGCCGGGATGTCCGCTATACAGATCTACGAGGTCGAACGCCTGCTTAAACAGGCCGAGATAGCCGCCGCCATGACTCTGGAGGCACTGATCGCTAACCTGAAACCCTACGATGCCCGGCTACACCAGCTCCGAGGCTTCCGGGGAGCCATTACAAGCGCCAAAAATATTTTGAGAATGATCGAAGGGTCAGACCTCGTCTCAGGAATGAAGGTAAAGGTCCAGGACGCCTACTCGATGCGCTCAACCCCCCAGGTATTGGGAGCGGCGCGTGACCATTTACGCTGGACCAGGGAACAGCTCGAAATTGAACTGAACGGTGTTGGCGATAATCCGGTATTCCTGCCCAAAGATAACGTGGTAATCACCGGAGCAAACTTTCAAGCCTCCCCCATCTCGGTCCCTATGGATATGCTGGGAGCAGCTGTAACCATGGTCTGCGTGATTTCCGAACGAAGGCTGAACCGACTGCTACATCCAGCACTGAGCGTTGGATTGCCAGCGTTTTTGACCCAGGGCGCTGGGATGTTCTCAGGCCACATGCTCAGCCAGTACACCGCAGATATGATGATCGTGGAACAGAGAATACTGTCCATGCCCGCATCCATCCAATCTATACCGGCAGCCGCAGACCAGGAGGACTTTGTCAGTATGGGAATGAACACCGCCCTAAAGACCCGCCAGATCATCGATAATGCCTATGGCATATTGGGCATCGAATTGATCGCCGCAGCCCAGGCTTTGGATTTCCGGGATTTCCAATTTGGCAAGGGCACACGGGCAGCCCATAATGCAGTCCGCCAAATAGTGGATCACCTTGATGTGGACCGGCCTCTGTACAAAGACCATAATAATATGAGGGAAGCAGTTAAAAATCGAGTGATATTAAAAGCAGTAGAAAATACTATCGGACCGCTTGACATTTATTAGAATTCCGGTAGAAAAAACCTTATAAAATCGATTATTCAAATACCCTGATCACCATCATCACTATTTATATATTAGTATAAGGTTCAGGGAAAAAATAACCATCTTCACCCGGAAATTTCTGAAATAGCAGTTATTTGTTTACTGCTGTTTTTAAATTCGGAGATTAATGATATCCCCCTTCTGACTATAAAAATATCTTGCATTAAAATTATTAGCTATTAAATTTGGCGAAGTCTTTTGACTGGTGGTTTAGAATATGGATAATGATCAGAAAATTACCCTGGGACATGGCAGTGGAGGAAGATTGACCCGGGACTTGATCCGTCAGCTTTTCCTTCAAAATTTTGATAATTGTTTTCTGGCTCCATTAAACGATTCTGCCATTCTGGAAATCGGGGGTGTAAAGTTAGCCTTCACCACTGACAGCCACGTGGTTCAACCCCTGTTTTACCCCGGTGGCGATATCGGTCGACTGGCGGTATGCGGAACGGTCAATGACCTCGCAGTAATGGGAGCCGCCCCCCATTTTCTATCCTGCGCTTATATAATCGAAGAGAATTTCGGATTTGAAACGCTGGAGCTTATAACCCGTTCAATGGCCGGGGCAGCGCTGGAAGCTGGTGTGAAAATAGTAACCGGAGATACAAAGGTTGTTGAACATGGCAAGGGCGATGGATTATTTATAAACACTGCCGGGATAGGTAAAGTGGTTTATGAGCTACCCAAACCGGTGAAACCCGGCGATAAAATACTGGTCAATGGCCCCATCGGGAACCACGAAATCGCCATTCTTATAGCACGCGGAGGATTGGACATCAAGGTGGACCTGCAGTCCGATTGCGCTCCGCTTAACGGCCTGATCAGCTCCCTGTGGGAGGTAAGCGACCAGATCAGATTCATGCGTGATCCTACCCGGGGAGGACTGGCTACAGTTCTTAATGAACTGGTAACCGGCCAGGATTTCGGGGTACTCCTTTTCGAAGATCAAATTCCCGTGCTGGAATCGGTACAGGGTGTATGTTCTCTTCTTGGCTTCGATCCCTTATATCTTGCAAATGAAGGCAAAGTTGTGATCATAGTCTCCCCGGAACAGACCGACCAGGTTCTGGACAGGATGTTGGCCCATCCCCTGGGAAAAGATGCCCGGATAATTGGGGAAATCGTTAACACCCCCTCCGAAATGGTATGTCTCCGGACCATCTCCGGGGGAATACGCATCCTGGATATGCTAACCGCTTCACAATTACCACGAATATGCTGAAAGGTATGGATAATCCTGGCAAACTGAAACTGCTAAAGCCAGAGTGTATTAATATAAATGGAATCATTAATATTTTCCTTGACATTTAAATCAACCTTTTATAAGATAAGCTACTTTTTATAGGCTTTAAAATTGAGACGGAAGGATTATGGTAACGAAGAAGAAAAGTAAATCGGTAATAGTCGT
>JAFGGQ010000044.1 GCA_016930435.1 bacterium | reverse complement strand
GGGCAGCGGGACCTAATACCGTGGTAGGGTTCGCCACCGGTTGTATGGAAGTAGTAACTACTATCTATCCTTATACTGCCTGGAACGTGCCCTATATTCATAATGCATTTGAGAATAGCGCAGCTACCATCAGCGGAGTGGAGACTGCCTACCGGGCTCTAAAGAAAAAGGGAAAGATCGATAAAGATATAAACTTCATTGCTTTTGGCGGTGACGGAGGCACTTATGACATCGGTATCCAGTCCCTTTCCGGAGCCATGGAGAGAGGGCACAAGATGCTCTATGTCTGTTATGATAATGAAGCTTACATGAACACCGGTATTCAGCGCTCCGGAGCAACCCCATACGGAGCCCACACATCTACCTCTCCGGCGGGTAAAAAGATCGCGGGAAAGCAACAAAACCGAAAGGATTTAACCGCAATTATCGCCGCTCATGAGGTAGCATTTGCAGCACAAGCCTCCCCTCACAACTACCGGGACCTGATGACAAAAGTACAGAGGGCTCTTGCAAAAGATGGGCCATCCTTCATCAACGTCTTAATGCCCTGCCCTGTAGGCTGGAGATTCCCCGATGATGAGGGAATTGATATAGCCCGTCATGCCGTGGAGACCTGTTTCTGGCCATTATATGAAATTGACGAAGGCGTTTGGAAATTAAATTATAAGCCCAAGGAAAAGCAGCCAATCGTCTCCTGGTTAAAAAGACAGGGCAGGTTCAAGCATTTATTTGCTCCTGAAAATGAAAATATGCTGGAAAAAATCCAGGCTTATATCGATTTCAAGTGGCAGGAAATTCAGAAACGATGTGAAGCTTGACCGCTAACTTGACAATTAAAAATAATATTATATAATATTAAGATATTAGATACATTTCCCCCTAATTTCACCAAGCGTCTAATTGGGGGGAAATAGTACTTTTGTTTTAAACGGCCAAATTGAACAAGAGGTGATATGGCAAAAACCACCAAAAAACCCAAAAGGAGTATGGACAGGGCTCTGGATCTGTACCTTAAAGAAATAGGCGAGACTCCTCTGGTCACCGCCGAGGAAGAAATTGAACTCGCAAAACAAATACATAAAGGTGATCAAAAAGCCCTCCAGCATCTTATTAAGGCCAACTTGAGGTTTGTAGTCAGTGTAGCCAAGCAGTATCAGAACCAGGGACTCTCCCTTACTGATCTGATCAATGAGGGTAATATCGGTCTTATCAAGGCAGCCAAGAGATTTGACGAAAAGCGCGGGTTCAAGTTTATCTCTTATGCTGTATGGTGGATCCGGCAATCCATTCTACAGGCATTAGCAGAACAGTCCCGGATCGTAAGGCTTCCCCTAAACAAGATTGGCACACTGCACAAGATCGGCCGCACCCACAAGCGTCTGGAACAAGAGTTGGGACGGCCCCCCAGCGCCCTGGAAATCGCTGAAGAGCTGGACCTCTCTCCTGAAGAAATTACCCATACACTGCGCATTTCCAATTCCCATCTATCCCTGGACACCCCATTCACCGAAGGCGAAACCAATACCCTGAAGGATGTGATCAAGGACCGCCAACAGGAGGCACCTGATGAGTACCTGAACCGTTCATCACTGAGCACCCAGATAAAAAAAGCCCTTTCTACGCTATCCGAGAGGGAAGCCGAAGTGATCACCCTGTATTATGGGATAAACCGGGACGAATCTTTAACCCTTGAGCAAATCGGAAAGAGATTCAACCTGACCCGGGAAAGGGTTAGACAGATTAAGGAAAAGGCCCTGAGAAGGTTGAGACATGCTTCCCGAAGGAGGAAACTGAGACCATACATTACATGATTTTTTTCCCGAGCCCTAAATAACCAAGGTTTGTACAGGTTTTTTTCTGCTGAAAACCCGAGTACTATACTTAAAATATTTAGCGATATTTAAGATTTGGATGTAAATTAGTTTCATGAATCCAAACACTTCACCATCCATTATTTAATGAAAATGGCTTCGATCTATCAGATAAAGAAGCAGATTGTTGAAATAGGACAACAGCTTTATTATCAGGGTCTCCTGCCGGGTGGCAGTGGTAATATCAGCGTAAGAACGGGTAGTGACCAGATCCTTGTTACACCTTCGGGAATTTCCAAAGGGCTTTTAAAATTTGGGGATCTTATTCTGTTAAACAGTGCCGGTAAAAAGCTTGAAGGAAGCGGAACACCCACCAGTGAACTTCCCCTCCATCTCTTTGTTTACCAGCAACGAAAGGATGTAAACGCCATTATCCACTACCATCCACCGATAGCTACCGCTTTCTCAGTAGCTGAATATGAACTTCCTCCTTGTGTGCTACCGGAAGTCATTATTAATCTGGGACAAATCCCCACTACCGAATATGCTACTCCCTCGACTTCGGAAACCGTTGACGCTATCAAGCCCTTTGTCCTGGAAAACAATGCCATACTTTTAAAGAACCATGGGGTTGTCGTTTTCGGCAATGAGCTCAATAAGGCAATGCTAAGGGCAGAGACAGTGGAACATTTTGCAAAGGTAATTCTAACAGCGCACCTGTTAGGCAAAATAAGCGCCATCCCTAAGGATTCCGCCCCGATATTGTACGAAATGCAAAGTAAAATCAACAATAAGTATAGTGTAACTCTATGCGAACAATGCGGTATCTGTCCCCAGGAGGAAGAAAAATGAAGGTAGGGTTTTTACAGTTTAACCCGGAGTTCGGCAGGAAAGAAAAAAATCTGGATACTATTGCAAATATTCTCCACAATAAGGAAGCTGACTTAATGGTACTTCCGGAGCTTTGCACCACCGGATTTAATTTTATTGATAAAGAAGAAGCCCGGAGTTTCGCTGAACCCTTTGAAAACGGGCCAACCCGGGTCTTTTTGAAAGATCTGGCCAGGGAACTCAATATGGCCCTGGTCGCGGGTTTCCTGGAAAAGGAGGGATCAAAAGTATTTAACTCTTTGATGTTCCTCCCCCCTGATGGAGAAGATATTCTGTACCGTAAATTGCACTTATTTGACCGGGGTAAATTGACCTTTGACCCTGGCGACATTCCCTTCAGGGTTCACGCTTACCGTGGAATCAAGCTGGGATTTGCCATCTGCTTCGATTGGATCTATCCCGAGGCTTTTCGGACTCTGGCGCTGCAAGGCGCTCAGATCATCTGCCATTGCACCAACCTCGTGCTCCCCTTCTACCCCATGGCAGCTCTGGTCAGAGCAGTGGAAAACGGCGTCTTTATTGTATATTCTAACCGTACCGGCTCAGAAAACCGCGGCGGAATCGAATTGGGGTACATCGGGACAAGCCGTATCGTGTCCCCCCGGGGAGAAATACTTGCCGAAGCCGACAAAATCCAGGAAATAACATGTATCGTGGAAATCGACCCAACCAAAGCATCAGATAAAAATATCACCGGATTGAACCATCTTTTCGATGACCGCCGACCGGAATTTTATAAGCTCTAAAGCCTATCAAAACAGACCATAAAATAGCCGTGATTAACTGATATGAATTTTATAATAAAAATGACCACCTCAGGGTTGGCACTATTTTTGACTGCCTGCCAGCGACAAAAATACCGCCAACCCCACTCGGCAAAACACCCCATTAATCCAATAACATGACTGAACCCCATGCAAAACCAGATACTGCCATAGGCATTGACATTGGTGGAACCTTCATCAAAGCAGGACTGGTGGATACCGATGGAAACATAATATACTTCAACAAGTTCGAAACCCCCTCCGGAAAACCATCAGCTATTCTCGATGTTATCATAACAGCAATTAACAGTATAGTCAATGATTATTCCGGTCAATACAACATAGAAGGAGCCGGCTTAGGATTTCCAGGGATCGTAAATCCTATTGAAGGCACCGTTAAATACCCTCCGAATCTGCCTTCCTGGCACCACGAAAATGTTGTAGAAAAATTTGCATCAGAATTCAATTTCCCGGTATATATCGATAACGACGCTAATGTTATGGGGATTGCTGAATCAACCTGGGGTGCCGGGAAAGAACACCGCTTTATTATTTGCCTTACCCTGGGTACCGGCGTTGGAGGAGCGATAATCATTGATAAACAGGTATATCATGGTGCTAATGGAGGAGCCGGCGAGCTGGGACATATAACTATAAATCCCCGTGGGCCACTCTGCGCCTGCGGAAACAGGGGCTGCCTGGAAAGCTATATCGGTGGTAAATATATTGTACGGAGAACCTTGTCATATTTAAAACGCTTTCCAGATTCCTACCTCCATGAGCTGTATATCCGGGATAAAAACCTGGTCACGCCAAAAGAAATATCCCGAGCCGCTGAAATGGGGGATATCCTTGGTCTGGAAATCCTCAGTGAAGTCGCTTTCTTCCTTGGCATTGGAATCGCCAACTTCATTAATATATTCAACCCGGAAATGATAATCATCGGGGGGGGAATATCCAACTGGGGAAAACCCCTTCTCAGCCGGGCAAGGATCACCGCCAGGAAATACGGAATGAAAGGACTCTGTGAAGGGGTCAGGATCGTCCAGGCTAAATTCAAAAACCAGGCCGGCGTGATCGGGGGAGCATGTCTGGTCTTTAATAATAAAAATCGCAACACTTCCTTGAAAAAATAGCTGCTAAGATCATATACTCCTCAATCAGAAAGCAATCTATCAATGGTATCTATATTGATCTGCAGGCTGGCTGAAAATAGGTACCCGTAACTTTAACTATACCGAGGTAAAATGAAGAACCCTGATAGAAAAAAAGTATCCCTCCTCACGGATCTGCCAAATATCGGGAAATCCACTGCAAAAGACCTCCGACTTATCGGCATCGACCATCCCCGAAAGCTAATCGGTAAAAACCCTTTTGACCTGTACGATGAGTTATGTATGGTAACCGGTCAAAAACAGGATCCCTGCATCATTGATGTATTCATATCCGCTGTTAATTTTATGGAAGGCGGGGATCCGCTACCATGGTGGTCATTTACAGATGAACGGAAAAAGCATATTAACCAAAACAAGAATTAGATGACAATAATGAAACCGGAGCAAAAGCTTGTATTAATCGCCTTATTCTTACTCTTTATATCCTGTAAGAAAGAGGCTGAACAACAAAATATTACAAACCCACCACAGGAAGCTAAAACACCGGTCAGACCAGTTATCACAAATGAGGTTGAACGAACTGAGGGAATGAGTCTGTCTGACGAGATCGAACAGATCAAGACTATGGATATTGCTCATATTGATCCTGCGACAGTGCCAGACGGAGAATACACCGGAAAATTCCCGTTCAGGGATAAATATCTCTATCATGTAAAGGTTATTTTAAGATCAGGAAGGATAGAGAATATTGAAGTGCTTGAGAACGGAACCGGCAATGAATATGCTAAAAAGGGATTGGGAGTGATTCCCCGCATGATTGAGGGACAATCCCCTGATGTTGAGGCGGTAACAGGAGCAACCGTTACTTCAAAGGCTTTGATGAAATGCGTGGAAAAGGCGCTGTCAGATGGTATATAACAGAGGCCGGCAAGTAAAATAGTGCAAAATATGCCGAAGAAACTGCTGATTGATTTGAACAAAACAAACAACGGTGTATTCAGGAAGTGGTTGGATGACATTAAAAACATCATGAAAATCTTGATCAATAAAATTAGAAATCAAGATATTCAAAGAATAACTATAGTAAATTTCTAATGATATTACCCAACTAAATAGAATTTTCAACACACGTGATTATATTTTTTGAAAAAAACATCTGTATCCGTCTGTTCTTTCTGAAAGCGAAAAAAAGAAACATCCTACACGGAGGTCAAGATGAAACCGCAAAGATATTCATTACCCTTAATCCTGATGATCCTTCTGGTCCTTGTTGGATCAAGTCTTGCGGATGGGTTCATTCTGCCCCATCCTTACCCTCCGCCACCGGTCCCGTCCCCTATCCCTTACCCCTCGGTAAAATATCATCACGTTAATGTCAATATCGATAATCAGGTCGCCATTACCGGGATTGACCAGGTTTTCATCAATAACTATCATTCGGATATTGAAGGGACTTACCTCTTTCCTATCCCTGAGGATGCAGCCATATCAAAGTTTTCCATGTACAGCGGGGACCAGGAATTAACGGGTGAAATTCTGGATAAGGACAAAGCCAGGGGTATTTACGAGGACATTGTGCGCCGGTTGAAGGATCCAGCCCTCCTGGAGTATATGGGAACCGATCTCTTTAAAGCCAGGGTTTATCCCATTCCCGCCCATGGCGAGAAGAGAATAACCATTGAATATGAAGAGATTATCAGGTGTGATGCCGGTATGTGCCGATACTCATACCCCTTGAATGTGGAGAAATTCTCACCGGATCCACTCCAGGAAGTAACCATTGTAATCAATATAAAGTCGCAAACCCCTATCGCAACCGTCTATTGCCCTACCCATAGCGCTTCTATCAACCGCAAGGATGACGGTTCAGTAGAGATCAGTTTCGAACAGAACCAGGTCAAACCGGACAAGGATTTTGTGATTTACTATACGCTGTCCCAAAAGGACTTTGCCATGAACCTGCTGACCCATCGGGAAAAGGGTGAAGATGGTTTTTTCATGTTAATGGCTGCGCCGAATTATGTCATTCCGGAGGGCCAGACAGTCCCCAAGGATATCGTCTTCGTATTCGACAAATCGGGCAGTATGGCCGGAGAAAAGATCGAGCAGGCCAGGAAGGCTTTTGAATTCTGCATCAATAGCCTGAACCCGGAAGACCGCTTCAATATAATCACCTTCGCTACCGAGGTCAACTCCTACAAGGATGAACTTATAACCGCTAACCGTGATAATATTACCCCCGTAACCAGGTTCATTCAGGACATTAGTGCTTCCGGAGGGACCAACATTGAAGAAGCCCTTAGAACCGCCCTGGGCCAATTCGGTAAATCCTCCAACATGCCCATAATAATATTCCTGACCGATGGCCTTCCCACCGTAGGAGAACAGAATATAGCACGGATTATCGATAACGTGGACAGCTACAACCAACATAAAGTGCGTCTCTTCGTTTTCGGAGTAGGTTACGATGTGAATACCCATTTACTGGACCGGATATCCACTGAGAATGGAGGGTTGTCGGAATATGTGGAGCCCAATGAAGACATAGAAGTCAAGGTTTCTAATTTATATACCAAGATCAGCACCCCGCTACTCGCAGAACTATCCATAAAATACAGCCAGGTAAAAGTCCGCGACGTTTATCCCCGCCAGCTCCCGGACATCTTCAAAGGCTCTCAGATACTTCTTTTGGGGCGATTCGAGGGCTCAGGCATATCCTCAGTTTCCATCAGCGGGAAGGTACAGAATGACATACAGACCTTCGTTGAAGATGTTAATTTCCCGGAGATTGAAGCGGGTTTTGATTTTCTTCCCCGCTTATGGGCTACCCGGAAAATAAATTTCCTCCTGAACGAGATCCGCCTATACGGTGAAAATGAAGAACTGACCGAGGAGATCAAATCCTTAAGTAAACAATATGGTATCATGACCCCTTACACCTCTTATCTTGTCCTTGAAGACGAGATGGAATATGCTTCCCCAGAGATAGCCCCTATGATGGATAATCTGTTGAGTTTCTCTTCCGATGCGTCCTCCCGGATGAAAAAGGAGGCTTCCGGTGAGCAGGCGGTTAAGACTGCCAAGGCTTTGCAGGCTCCCTCACCGGTCTCGCAGGAAGCTTACTGGGCCGGCGCCCGGGCAGAAGAAACATTGATAAAGAACCTCGTCAAGAATATTGGCAAAAAAACTTTTTACTTCCGGGAAGATGTCTGGGTCGATCAAGAATATAGAGAGGAACAAAAGAGCCTGAAGGTGAAGTTCGACAGCGATGCTTATTACAGCCTGTTATCTGTCAATCCCCAACTGGGAAAGTACCTTGCGGTGGGCCACCGGGTCATCGTCATGGTCGGCGAAACCGCCTTGATCATTGGCGAAGAAGGGAAGGAAACCCTCTCACAGTCTGAAATGAAACTACTGTCTTTCTAATAAAAAGCTACGTTTGATATTATACGCTATTTCAGGAAGATGACCTTCTGTGAATCGCATCGATCCAATGAACGGGCAAGGATATAATAGACTCCCGCGCCCAGATCGGAGTCCGGCATCCACATCAAATAACCGTCTATGCACGCTCGGGAAAAATCCCACTCACGGACCACCCTTCCGGTTACATCGAATATTTTCAGGCTTGAATATTGAGGGCATTGTATATTACAGTATCCGTTAAATGGATTTGGATACACTCTTAAATTATATGTACCCGGTGGGCTGCATGTCCCGATCACTAATCCACCCGTTCTGACGAACATTAGGGCATCAGCGACAACCACCCTGTCCGGTTCGCAACCGGTATCGGTAAGCGCTACCAGTGAAGCATTTCCTTCGGGCAACAGATGGGCACCCAAAAAATTCCACCGGCTTCCATTAGTAGTCTGGTCGATCCTGAAGATCACGGTAGTATCGGGTCTGACCACCATAAGCTGGCTGTTTTCCGAACGGTTCGTTCCTTCAATGTAATAAATGTATATATTCCAGTGATCTGTAACCGGTATATACGGACGCCAGAATGCGGTATCCCCCTGGGTAGAAGTGGATGTCCAGTAGTAATCCCCCTCCCAGCCCCCGTATGAGGTACTCTGAGTCCAGGATGAATGCATGGAGTATCCCGGGTCCTCGTCATCGATAATTATCGTATCCGCGGTATCCGTTCCTGAAGTAGCGAAGTGCCCTTCCACCTGATCCCAGAAAGCGGGTTCGCCATCATCATATCCCAGCGCCCAGAATCCAACTCCCTGGAGACCCTCGCTCAACGCATAGCGGTATTTGGGGCCCAGGGACATCGTGTCATCATACCAGCACTGATGGTAGGATCCGTAAACATACCACGGTGCAGGGGCATCCCAGTCAAAATTATGGCCATAGCCCAGTGTATCTGAAATTGCCTCATAATAGAAGGTGGCGGATGCAGTTCCGGTAGTGGAAGCACCCCGGTAGTTACCGGTGCAGGGCCAATCCTGACCATAAAGCGGTAATCCCAGGATCAACTTACCCCGAACATTGCTTCCCAGCGCCAGGTAATATGAAATGCTGTAGGCCAGATCATAATATTCCCCGGGGTCTTCCAGCGGGGCGACCGGCCCGGTAACCGAACTGCCCGACCAGTAATAATCATACCCCATGAGGAAGAGACCGTCACAATATTCCGCTAACTGATGCGCAGGGAAAGTACTCCTCCAGTCCACCGCCGGGATATCCAGGGATAGCTGCGACCCGGGCAAGCGTATATCCAGGCTGTCCCTTAACTCACTTAGAAAATCACACAGCAGAGCTCCATCACCGCTTCGGGGCAATTCGAAATCTATATTAACCCCATCGGCATCGCCGGCAGCCATCCGGTTCATAAGTTGAGTAATAAAATTAACACGCGATGATGACCGGGAGAGCAAATAATGCACGCCCGAACCATCCCAATCGAAGAGAGTAGCAACAACATCCACCTTTACCCCCCTAAAATGAGCCTCATCGATCAAATCCCAAACCGGCCAGCCATGAGCATTGTTAATATTGCCAAGTGAATCGAAGTCCAGACTGAAATAAGCTACCGTGGAAACCAGATCCCAGCGGGGAGGGAGATAACCCCAGCTGTAAGTCCAGTAAGGCAAAAATCCATATACGGTTTCAGTAAGTTCTGCCTTGGCTCGATGCGGAGAGAAAACGCGGCCCCGATAGCCAATGGACTTTCCTGAATATTCATAGTACTGTCTTTGATGTATATTAGGATGATCCCCGGCAAAAAGCAAAGAAGCTGTAAAGAGAAAAAACAATGAACGGCGCAAGGCTAATTTTATTATCATATTATAGATAATTTGTCAATATTATAAGGCCGCCTTAAAACCAGAATATAAATCCGGCTGTGGGGGTGAAATCATAGCGGTAACCACCTACCGAGTAAATGGGCACGGCAACGGATGCTTCGATCACCAGGTGATCAATATCCACATACTGGAGACCCAGACAGAGCTGATTTCTGGTGTTCTCCTTAAACTTTCCGATAAAATAGCCATCGAATTCGCCTACTATATTTACGAAGGGCTCTGAATTTTTTAGTACCGGGACGGACAGGCAGAAATTATATTGATATTGTACACCGATCTCCTCATCATCCTGGTTTTTACCGTTCAGCCAGAGCCCGACAGTAGTGTAGTAAAGAGCGCCATAAAAGTCCCTGACATCGAAGAGGCCAACCAAAAAATCATAGGAATTATCCCCCAAAGGAGGGAAATTTTCGGAATCCCCGGTAGGGAACCGGACTCCTCCCCAGAGTACCGTGCCTACCTGTTCTTCATCTTCTCCCCTAACGGGCTGGTAAAGCAGTGAGAATACCCCGTCCCCGATCCCGTTATTAACATCCTTTCCGAATTGGCTCAATTTCACTGGGAGTATCAAGCGCAGTGAGACCTCCCGGGCAATTCCCCAGTAAAACTCGGTGACGATCTCATTTATAGTATAAAGGGAATCTGAGGGGAGCTTGATCCACTCTTTCTCGGCAAGGTTGTAATATCGATTAAACAACTGATAGTTGTAGTGAGTTTCCAGCATTATCTCACCCTTGTTCAGCATTCGGGTAGCGGGGCCAATAATGGGCCAGGAATAAATATCTATAACCAAAAGGGTAATAAGCAATATGGATGTCAAAATGAATCTGCGAACCTTCATCTACGCTCTAACTCCTTTCTCAACCGGTCAATTTCTATCTTTAAATTTTCAGTTTGAATATACCCATTTAAAATAAAAAAGGCAAGCATTTTATCTCTCTAAATGCCTGCCTTTTTATTAAAGAGTATTCTGTGTTCTTATTTTAGCAGCAGCACCTTTCGCTTTTGCTCATAATTTGGGGTTTCCAGTTTATAAAAGTAGATTCCGGTGGGCATTTGCCGGCCATATTGGTCCAGTCCGTCCCAACGCGCCAGATAGTTGCCGGGTTCCAATTCCCTGTCTAATAATGTTGTTACTTCTTTCCCCAGGACATCATAGACCATCAATTCGGCTTCGGTTTTTTCAGGCACTGAAAACTGGATGGCAGAGGTGGAATTAAAGGGATTGGGGGTTGCATACCCCAATGAGTATGCGCCTGGTAATTTACTATCTTCAGTAACCCCGGTTGAAATAACCGTAAGCTGAATGGGAACATAGTATTCCAGTGCTTCCCAGTCGTTGGTCTGGATGCGCAGCCAGGCATAGTATTCCGCCGGTGCCAGGCCATCGGCATCGAATGTCAGGGTAATGCTCTGGGATGTTCCCCCGTTAATAATTCCCTGAATGGGATTTTCAAAGAGCCATGGCGCCTCTATAGCAGAATAGTAAATACCACCACCTTCGGGGATAATATCTTCCGGGGATGTCATGGACATAAGGTCCCTGACGGTCATCGCCGAAATAAGGATTTCATCGGGATTTCCTATGACGCTGAATGTAATGCCGCAGGCTACAGAATCACCATTTTCCGGGGTCAATGTCCAATGTGCTTCTCCGGCTGGTGACCACCCGTATGGGCTGCTGGGGTCGTACTCCAGAATCACCGATTCCCAACCCATTGGAAGGGCGCCCATAGCTACAATATACTCCAAACCCATTCCGGGGATACGGTCGTCGCCCGTGGCAGGGTTCATGTCCGCATCGATTGAAAAAGCCACCACATAATCTGTGCTTGGATTGCCCATAGGCTGGTGAGGCTTGATCATGAAATAGAGGAAATTGCCCGAATGCTGGGCATATAACGCAGCAATATCCAGCTCGACATCCGGATCATCCGGGTCCTCGGCCAGCCTCCGCCAAACGCCATGAGGCGGGATAAGCGCCCGGCTATAACCATCAATAAAGCCGTTCTCCTTGGTGAAACGGCTCAGGGGATCATCTAATTCCTCATAAATATTATAGTTAAGGTATCCGGAGCCCACATTGCTCAGGGTCATCACCGTATCCAGCAGACCGTCCTCAGGAAGGGTAATATGAAAAACATCTGGACTTACCTCTAACTCGGCATTAAAAGCCATTGCCCTGGCTTCGTTTGAGGGCTGGCTCTCACCCTCCGAATATACTGAAGTTACTATATAAAAATACTCTACCTCGTTCAAAGCATCAGCATCCAGATAGAATGTATCAGTAACTATACTGCCGTTAACCGGCTCTGAATCATAATAACCTGAAACTTCGGATCGGTAAATATTGTAACCCATAAAGCTTTCCGGAGCAGTTGAGCGGTAAATAGAAGAAGCGAGGGCGGGGGCAGCCCAGGAAATTGGGACATAACTGTCATAACCACTGGCGGCGGTTACGTGCTGCGGTGGGAGCAGTATCTGCTTTTCCAGTACACCAACGTCATCTATGTACCAGCCGGGCGCGGTTAAATACTCATCCGACTTGAAATCAAACTGAATTTTCACTGTTCTCCCTATATATGGAAGAAGATCGAACTGGACTTTTTCCCATCCATCGGTTGCGCCGGAGAACCCTTCTTCCCCTAGCCCGACCACCCTGAGCATTGGATAACCCTTGATGGGAAAAATAAGGTTCCAGGTTTCACCATCATCGGTGGATATTTTCACATTACCGCCATCATAGGAAAATTCTGTACGGTAATAATGGTAAAATTCCAGTGTGGCCGAACAGAAATCTGAGAGGTCAAATGCCGTAGTATTAAGCTGTGAATTGGACCCGTCGCTATGGTAGCCGTCCAGTATGGTTGCCCACAATTTCATTCCGGAGTGTGCGGTTTCCGGGCCCTCCTCACTTGGAACGCCCCATTCCCAATCGCCGGTTGATTCGAATCCGCCGTTATCCTCCTCAAAATCAACAAATATGCTCCTCACTACTTTAAAACGGTGATATCCGGTTACCGGCGACATATTGCAGTTGCAGGCAATAGAGGAGTCCTCGGCGATAATTTTATAATCAAAGCTATCTCCTAAGGATACGCTAATCCCTTCCAGATAGCCCACATAAATATCCAGGGTATCATTTGTCATGATAACCGTGTCTAAATCTCCGGAATTATGCTGATAAAGGATGATCACCCGGTCTATTCCAACGTTATCCCAGGCCCTGGCGGTGACCAGATAAGGGTACATTTCCAGCGCCTGATCCTCCAGATGCCGATGCTCCAGCTCGGGGCAGACCAAATCCATCCCCACATAAAAGGAAAAATATGAATCGGGTGCATCCTCAGGAAGAACCTCGTAAGTTCCGGCAGTATCCATAGCGCTGAAATAATAATTTACTGTAGAGCCTTCCGGCTGAGGAGGTATCTCTGCTATATATACATAATCCTCCTCAGTTTCAGTCATGAGGAGGGAAATGAACCCGGTGCCGGTTGAATAGTGCAGAAGTATAGATTCGACATCCAGGGGCAAGGTGGAGGTGATATATGCGTAAACGGGATAAGGATGTTCGGTATCCTCAGTATCCGGCCTCAGGCGTGGCATAATGGATATCTTAAATTCACCTATACCATGTGCCTGGAAGGCATTATAAATTTCCCAGAAATGAGGGGTTCCATTGTTAAGGTTGCCGTCATCATCGTCAACCACCAGAACTTCAACCAGGAAATCCTCAAAGTTTTCCGCCCAGCCATAACGGGCATAATGAACCAGAGTATCGGTATATCCTGCACCGAATACCTCGCGCATATCCCAGAACGCGCCGCTAATAATAGCGCCATCGGCGTGAACTTCACCTACCCAGCTTTCGGGGTAGCGCAATCCGTTATCCAGCTCCCTGAATGGGGAGGCTGAACATACCCCCTCGCCATGTTGGCTATCATTCAATATGGAACAGGGAAAATAATCGGAAAAAGCCTCATCCATAGCGCCCGATTGGCCGGTATATGGCAACGAACCCATGGGATAGATGAAATGCGTTACCCCGTGTGTATATTCGTGATAGACCACCTCGGAGAAATGCCCGAAGTTATTACAGCTGTTTCCACGTCCAAAGTGCATACCGGAACCGTCCCAGAAAGCGTTATCGGGAGTAGGGGAAACAGTATCCTCAACATATACCTCCATGGGATAATCCAAATCGTTAAAATCAGGGTCCAGTATCTTGTACCAATCGTGAATAAAATTCGTGTGATAATACACAGAAATCTCCGAGGTATCGGCAATTGAAATATCAAAATGGATATAAAGGAGTGAATCATCACGGACCATTCCACCCCACATTGCCGGTGAGCTTGCCACATTGATGATCTCACAATATGGGCTTCTCAGGTTTATCCAGGTGCCTATCCCGGAAGGGGGAACATCAACTGGAACATTAAAGATACCGGAAGCATCCGCGGTGTCCTTAACCCCACCCTCCGTTTCAATGATGATATTGGATAACCCGATTTCCACCAAGCGATCGCTCGGATATTCGGGCAAAACATCACCGGTAACATAGCCACCGAAAGCGTATCGAATGTTATCATAATAAAAAAGCATCTCACCATTATGGGCATCTACATAAAAGTGGAACTTTTGAAATGGAACCTGATTTTCAGTACGCAGCCACCATCCCAGGCGAGACCCTTCACCGTCGAACACTCCCAATTCGCCCTCATAATCGGTGAATTGAGCAAAATCCCGACAGATCTCAGCCGCCCTATCAAGGGATATTGAGGGTTCACTGTTTAATTCAAGGTTCGGTATGATATCCACCCCGATAAGGATAATATTCCCCTTTTTTATACGGAAGTGTACCCGGGAGTTCCAGACTGGCAAATCATCATAGTATTGGTCGAACATAACGTACCAGGTATTCATCTTTTTATTAGCGGTAGCAAGTCTTAAACTGCCCATCTCTATGGGAAACAGATAGGGATTATTTTCAATAAAGACCCGGCATACGGTTTCCGCTTGCTGGGAAGAATATACCTCGCCGACCGGGATACCTTCACCCCAGATCCGGTGAGGGAGATCGGTTTTGTCGTTCCACTTCCATTCCCATCCGGTACCATACTGACCTGTAAAGGAACCTATGATTTCTTGACGTATATTATTATGTTCTGATAATAATATTACGGGAAATATTGTTATTATACAAACAGTTATAAGCACAAGCAAGTTTTTAAAATACTTTGACATTCTGTTATCTCCTTTTCAGGTTTTGAATTTTACTCAAGAAATTCTATAATACTAAATTTTTGAGGTTTTGCAACTTATTTTGTGTAAAAACTTTGTTCATTTATGAATATGCTGCAAAATAAAAATGTCAATACAGTGAAATTGAATTATTGGTTTCGCCCTTTGTTGAACCCGTAAAATGCAGCTGATAATGTTGAATATAAGTTATATATTTGATGAACATGTATTTATGAGTATTATGAATTGTACAAAAAAATGCAAATTTTATTCTGAAGTTTATATTTTAATATCCTGTTTTTCGATATTTCAGGTATTATAGTTAGTTGCAGCTGCATTAAACGGGTTGAAATATTTTAAAAATGGAATCGTCCAATAAGCACTTTAAGGATGAGAATCGGATCCTTTATTCCTATGAGGAGCGTTTGCATTCTAATCTTGACAACCAGCCTACTGCCGATTATGTTAAATGGGTATTTTTTAACGATTATGTTGAAAAAGGAAAAAAATTCTAATTCAAAAAAACAGACAAAGAACAATCCAACAGAGAAAAAAAACTAAAGATTTCACATTAAAAAATTGTATAATTTTTGGGTACCACCACTTAAAACATTTCAATTTGATTTGATCTATAAAATGAAAGTTTTTTACTCGATTCGGGTTTTTACAATTTTAGCAATATTCCAGTTGGCTGGTTCATCAGTTATTTCCGATCCCATTATAATAGAAGAGACTGCGTTCATGAACTGCATTATATTGGAGGAGAATACAGCTTGTGAGCCGATGTTCGGGTTATATTCACCCCAGGATATTATGGCTGATCCGGACACTTCAGCCCGATTATATATTGGGGATACTTTACCTATAGGGCTTTTCCCTGCCGGGCAGGAGCTGGTATTTTTTATGTCGTTCGTACCCGGATACGGACTTTGTGATCACGATGCTGTATATTTGTCCACTAATCCCCTTCGCTGCCATATAATCCGGATCGCTACAAACACTTATAATTTAAATTGGGAAGATTGGACCGATGGTGATTATAATGATCTGATAGTAAGGGTTTTTCCCTTTCCGGTGGCTCCGTTAGAGTGCAGCCTGAGCGTGGATGCCGGTCCGGACCGCTGGGTATTTGCCGGGGACACGGTAACAATCGGGGGAGTACCGGCCATATCCAGGGGGATTCCTCCTTATACCATTCAGTGGTTTCCCACCGCGTTTCTTACCAATCCTAATATTACCAATCCCGGCGCTTTTCCGGAAACTACCACCACCTACATTCTGACCGTTATGGACAGCACACTCTGCAGTGACACCAGCACAATGACCGTTAATGTGGACTATCCTCCCAGCATAGAAAATGTTCGCTTCGAGCAGACCACAGATGGCTCACAGCTGGTCACTATTTGTTACGATTACATTGATCCCGATGGCGATGCGGCTTCTGTCTCCCTCATCATTTCATCCGATGGAGGACTATCCTGGATAGTTCCGGTAAGCACCATCTATGATACAATTGGTGCCCCTACAAACCTGGGTGATGAGGTTCTTCCCGGCGTACATTGTCTTGTCTGGGACCTTGGCGCTGACCTCCCCGGTATCGAGGGCTGCGAATTTCTGGTGGAGATAATGGCTCAGACAAGCCTCAGGGAAACCCTGACCGTACTCGATTCCTTCCTGCTCCGTGAAGCGCGGGGGATCACCTACGATGGCAATGCCCTGTGGGTGAACCAAAGCCCCGGTATTCACCTCCCCGACTCCTTTGATATTATCTACCGCATTGACCCTCACACTTATTCCATATTAGATTCCATGTATTTTCCCTCCTGGCCCACCAATCAGATGGAGGACATGGCCTGGGCTAACGACACCCTCTATTTATTCGCTTTCGGAATGTTCGAAACAGCCGTGAGAGCCCGGATTTTCAAGATAGACACCCTTACTGAAGCTATGGTAGATACCTCGGAGCCGGTATTTGCCAGCCCCTATACCGGCCAGGGCCTCACTTTCGATGGAACCAACATCCTGGCTAATGATTCTCAAGCCCGGATCTATAAGGTCGATCCCCACTCCCTTAGCTCAACATACCTTTATACCGCGGACACCAATGCCGCCGGCGATACCGTATTCTTCTCCGGACATAACCCCGACGGCTCCGCATTCGGAATGGGAAGCCTGTGGCTCGTCAGAAACGGCATTGGTTACATGATATTCCGAGTGGATACCGCTTTGGGAATAGTTACCGACTCATTCGCCGCACCGTTCAGCGGAACTACCTCCGGCCCCGAAGGACTGGCTTATGATGGACGATACTTCTGGTACTGCGAAAACCGTATGCACCTGGGAACGGTCTATAAATTAGGAGCCCATAATTTCTCGGTGAGTGACACCTCCCCGCCCGGATGCCTGGACTCACGCAACCCCCAGATCAATATCAATAACTCGATCTGCCGGGATACACTACTCGCCGGCAGTACCTATACCATAAGCTGGGAAATATCGGATGATTTTGTTCCCCCCACCGCAAATTGCTCTCTATTCATCGCCTTGGAGGAAACCAGTTCATTTAACCTTCTGGGCGTCTCCGATAATGACTCGCTATATATCTGGTACCCCGTCGCCGATACCATCAGTTCATCAAACCGACTGATAATAAGCGCTTATGACAGCTTTGGGAATTATGGCGTGGACACCAGTTGTACCTTTATGATATGCCGGCCTAATCCACCCCCCATAGTCTCGGACCTTGAATTTCACCAGCGCACTGACGGTTCCCGAATGGTCCATATTAACTTTCGGGTCGAAGACCCCAACGATGATTCGGTCTATATCTCTCTTAAGGTGTCCACCGATAGAGGCGTAACCTGGGAACTCACCCCTACTGAATTTGTTACCCCCTCTGACACCGGCTGGGTAGAAACTATCCCATCCCTGCTCCATTCTATTTTCTGGGATATGGACCGCGAACTGCTGGAATGTTCTTTGGAAAATAGTAATATTATAATGAGGATCCTCGCCGAAGACCGGAACCGCTACCATTGTGACTGATTATTTCCGCTACTCCGAACAAACCCCTCTATATGCCACATTCACGCCCGAAGCATGGGCATAGCATTCATTCGAATAGGTGTTGCCATCGCAACCACAAACAGGGTCCCAAAAATCGAAACAAGCCTCGGGACGGCTGGCGCACTCCCCGCAACCCAAACAATCCCCGGTAGCTTTTTGACAAAACTTGGGAGACAGACAATCTGTATTTTGATAACACTCGCAAGTGTCAGTGAAATTGGTAAAGCAGTCGGTTGTAGTGTAGGCTGAATCGATATTCACGGTTACTTTATCCTCGTCGCTCCAGAATCCGCTGACCACAGCCAGTGTTTCATCCTGGAATCTTAAATCCGCTGAGGGCTCATGCAAGCTGTACAGGGTATCGTAACCGTGGTGCCTGTTTAGAATAGTAACCGTAAAATATACCCTCATAGTGTCAATCAGCAGCCCTGTAGTATCTTTGACCAGAAAGGTCGCGCCCTGGGTTATGCATGAGGAATAGGATTCATCGGGCAGGGGGCATAATACACGCGCATAGGCAGGAGGACAATCATCAAAACAGTAACAACCGGAGGGTTCCAGCCATTTCAGGATATTGCAGTACAATTGAAGATGGTCGCAAAGGGGCACCCGGTCGCTCATGTAACGCACAAAGGAGGCGTCCAAGAATACCTTAGCGCTGTCTTCCTGATAGGCTGCCAGTATAGTGTCCTGATCAGCCCCGGCCCAGTCCAGGGCGATCACATCGAACAGTGCAGGAGCCCCTGTAAAGCTTATCTTCCCTTCGCTTAGATTGGTGGAAATAAAATTTACTGCCTGGGAAACAGGATGATCAGTGAAGCTGACCAAGCTATCACAGAACATACCCCCGTCTCCATGAGCGCGGTAACCGTTAAAATTTATATTCCAAAATGCTACAATGAGGTTGGCATCCGTCGCGAATCCCGGACTGTGATCCGCCAATACTGATAGACCCCCTCCTGCCCTGGCAAATGCCTGCAGTGATTCGGCCTCTTCTGTTGTTAATAATGGAAATGGATAGGATTCACCATTGATGAACCAGATCTGAGAAAAATCTGTAAGATCGAGGCTGTTCAGATTGGGTAAAGTACTCCGGTTCTCCAGGGCTACTGTATTCCCCCACCCTTCAAAAACCGCAGCCAACGAGTCGAAGGAATAATGCCAATCATCGGCATTGGAATAGATGAGAATATTGCAGCGCTCCGCGTTAATACCGGAGAACAGCAGTGCCAGAACAACAAAAATCTTTAAAATGATAAGATTTCTCAAGGTTCTATATTCCGTGTTTATTTTGTAATTTAAGGGGTTTGAACGCCAAAAGCAACCGAAATATCAAATAACTGATGTCCGGTGTCAGGTTTTTTTCTATATTGATAACCTGAAGGGATTTCTGGTCATTACTAATATTTGAAAATTTAGGCTTGCGAAGTAATCCCCATTAGAATATATTTAACAATTAGATTAAGTTTAAAGGTAATTATTTTTAAAACCGTACCAGTTTTCAGGAATATATGAAAGAAATACGGTTGTTTTGGACATTCCTTTTAATAGGTCTTTTTTACATTTGCGCTTATGGTCAATTATCCACTTCCTTCCTGGTTGATCTTCAGCCGCCCCAGGTCGGACCTGGTGGATTATTTCCTCCCCCTGATACGGTGATAGCCGAGACCGTACTGGTGATTTCTGCAGATATTTTCGACGGGGGCGCCGGATTATGGTTAGACCATCTCGAAATATGGGATCATTGGGGCACTGAACCTGCCCTGGGCTGTTTTATCCTCTTATCAGTTAACGGAACCGCTGCCCGGGATACCATCTGGGATTCCTTCAGCACAAGCCAAATCTTCAGCAATACCGATACGGTAACGGTCTGCCTTCAGGCAATCGACCACATTCAGAATCTTGGATGCTCCTGCCCTCCCAATATCCTGGATACGTGCTGGACCTTTTTATGCTGCATCCCAAACAATCCCCCTGAAGTTTATGATATACGCTTTGCCCAGCGAACCGACGGCTCAGGAATAGTGGATATCTTCTACCTCGCTTACGACGAAAATGACGATTCACTCCGGATTAGCCTGATAATCTCTCGGGATGGAGGCTCTACATGGGATATCATTCCCACCAGCTTTATACCCCCCTCAGATACAGGATGGGTCGCGCCCTCCGATTCAGTTGAACGCCATATAATCTGGGACATGGAAAGGGATCTGCCCGAATG
>JAFGGQ010000003.1 GCA_016930435.1 bacterium | reverse complement strand
GATTCCAGCAAAATAGTCATGTTCTATTCCCGTGATTATGGCAGGATTTCCCTGATCGCCAGGGGAGCCCGAAGGACTAAGAGTAAATTAAGCAGCGGATTGGATCTCTTCAACTATTCTGAAGTAGTATTTTACAAGAGAGAGGAAAGGGAATTATATACGGTTTCAGAGGCTGAAACGATAGAATCCAATCAATCCATAAAGAATGATCTGGATAAATTCAATGCCTTATGCTGTTTATCAGAGTTGATCAATACGTTGACCCCGCGTGAACAGGAAAACGAGTATATTTTCAGTCTTCTGTATCATGCTTTTGAATATGTAGAGGAATCTCAAGTATTTGATCCCCTGTTATTTACAATTGTGTTTGGATTTAAGCTGGCGGTTCTTTTGGGTTATAAACCCGAGTTTAATCATTGCGTGGTCTGTAAGAACAAACAACCTCGTCCGGGTCTCTATTTTTCAGCCGAAAAAGGGGGTATAGTATGCAGCGACTGCATACACGAGTTCAAGGAGAAGGTTTCTATCGAAGGCGAATTGCTTCAAAAGATAAGCAGGGTTTTCAGTATGCCCTTTGATGGTATAAACGATCTGGGGCTATCAAAAGTGGGCAAAAAAAAGCTTGCCTTTTTAATTAACCGGCTTTTTATTGAGAACGCCGAAATCGAGAGAAATCTATGTGCCAGGTACTGGGCTTAACCGAATTTCACAAAGCAGGTGATGATTAATATGAGTAAGGATATTATGAATAACTTGATTTCATTATGCAAGCGCAGGGGGTTGATATTCCAATCCAGCGAGATTTACGGTGGAATCAATAGTTGCTGGGATTACGGCCCTTTGGGTTCGGAGATGAAGAGGAACCTCAAGGAATACTGGTGGAAGAGTATGACCCATTCCCGTTCGGACATTGAAGGTTTGGATTCATCTATATTAATGCACCCCAGGATCTGGGAAGCTTCCGGCCATGTGGAGGGCTTTATTGATCCTCTGGTTGAATGTAAAAAATGTCATCTTCGCTTTAAACAGGAGGATGTGGATAGCATTATATGCCCAAATTGCGGAGGCGAATTGTCCGCTCCCCGCCAATTCAACCTGATGTTCAAAACCCACATGGGCCCTGTAGAGGACAGCTCCTCTATTGTTTATATGAGGCCCGAAACCGCCCAGGGAATATATGTGAATTTTAGCAATGTCCAGGTTGCATCCCGGCAGAAGGTACCCTTCGGTATTGCCCAGATAGGTAAAGCCTTCCGAAATGAGATAACACCGGGTAATTTTATTTTCAGGACCCGTGAATTCGAACAGATGGAAATGCAGTTCTTTGTAGCCCCGGGTGAAGCTGAAAAATGGGTTGAATACTGGATCCAGGAAAGATTGAAATGGTACGAACAAATTGGTATCAAAAAGGATAAACTGCGGATACATGAGCATGGGAAGGACGAACTGGCACATTACGCAGTTAGCGCGTTTGATATTCAATATGAATTCCCATTCGGATGGAAAGAGGTAGAAGGGATCCATAATCGGGGAGATTTTGACCTTACCAGACACAGCCAGTTCTCTGAGAAAAAATTGGATTATTTTGATGAAGCAACCCGGGAACGTTATATCCCTCATGTTGTAGAGACCTCCGGCGGCATTGACCGCTGCCTGCTGGTAATTTTGATTGATGCTTATGTGGAGGAAGATGAAAGGGTAGTGCTGAAGATCCACCCCCGTTTAGCCCCTATAAAGGTAGGTGTATTCCCCCTGGTTAATAGAGATGGAATGCCGGAGATCGCCCAAAAAATTGCCCAGGATTTGCGAAGTTCTTATAAGGTGTTTTATGACAGCGGAGGTTCGGTTGGCAGAAGATACAGACGGCAGGATGAGGCCGGTACACCTTACGGTATCACTGTTGATTCTCAAACATTAAGGGATAACACGGTAACCATCCGGGAAAGGGACACCATGCAGCAAATCAGAGTCAATATCAATGAACTTAAGAATCAACTTGAAGTTATAATGGCTAATTATATGCGTGATAAGGGTTTTATCCTTGATAAAACAAACTTGTTTCATGAAGGTGTTGACAGGGGATAAATATTATTTATATTCTATTTATAGAACAGTTATTAATCTCAAAGGATTCACTTTTATGATATAATCTATATAATCGTTTTGGGGCCGGCGGTTCGGTTTTTGATGAAAAATTTTAAACTTTGTTTTCTGATAGCAATTCTATTTGTATTTGCCTTTAATAGCAATTCAGAGGCTTTGATAAATACCAAATACTTTTCGCTTAACGGCAGCCTGCAAACCTATTATCAGTATTATTATGCAGAGGGGGTCGAGAATCGTGATTCACCCAATACCTTTCACTTTAATATCAGTCCAACATTTACCTTCTTCGGAATAGATTTTAGCGTTCAGTCAGACCTTGATTATTATTTTACTACGGATCCCAAGTTTTATTTACCCTCCTTTAATTATTTGAGCATCCGCCCCAACTGGAACTGGGGAGGGTTGGAACTGATGGATTTTTCGCCATACTTTTCTGATCTTACCTTAAATGGTATTACCCTTCGTGGAGCTGCTCTGGATCTTCATCCCGGGAATTTTCAGCTATATATTCTGGGGGGGGACATGAAGGCCGATTCTTCTGTAGTATATGATCGGCGCTATTACGGTATGCGGATGCAGATTGGCGGTTTCAGCCTGAATGTTGTTCAAGCCAGCGACAAAGCATTCCATTTATCCGAGGAAGACAGCACTTTGACCGCCCCGGAGGAAAACCTGGTGGTAGGTTGCCAGATGGCATTCGAAGCCTGGAAAACCGATGTAAACCTGGAGGTTGCAGGGGCGGCCTATACCCGTGATATTTATGCCCAGAAGCTCGATTATGATAACTCCTTCTCATTCATCGAAGGGATATATACCCCCCGTCACTCATCCTATGCGGATATCGCCTATGCGATAAATGCAAACTACCCCTTGTCCATCGGAAATATCAAGGGGGCATTCCAATATGTGGGACCAGGTTATACTTCATTAGGACTGTACTCCAGCAATAATGACCAGTTAGAATTCGAGTTTGATCTTAACCTGCGACCCCATCCAATGATCAGTTTTTCCGGAAATTACAATCAGAACCGTAATAACCTTCTGTACAATTTAGTGGCTACTACTTTCAACCGCAATCTGTCCATCTACACGAGCTTTTTTCCCGCAAGTTTTTTTTCAAACTCTATCTACTATTACTGGTATGGTTCAAACAAG
>JAFGGQ010000043.1 GCA_016930435.1 bacterium | reverse complement strand
TGTTTAATTTACTGTATTAACTTGAGAATTAAGTTTATTTGTTTATTGTTTGTTGTTGAACTTTGTAAAAAACACAAGGGTAGGGTAATAGGTTTTCCCTGCCCTTTTATTAAATAAGGGTAGTTGATTTGTGAAAAAAAAATTAATTTATCCAGGCATTAAAATTTGATGAATGCAGCTAATACATCATTCTATAAATCAAGTTATTTAGGCTTAAAGAAGTTTTACGCTTTAGGCTTATTTTTAGTATTATCATTCTCGTTCAATGTTTTCGGGGGAGAGATCAGAATTGAGAAGAACTTCAGTATTCATGAACTCATTTATCAGGAATCTGACGGCTATGATCTTGTGATGTTACCCGATGCGTCAGTAACCATGAAGGTTGGTTCTCCTGTTTTACCAAGGATAAATATAAAGGTGCTCATCCCCTCGAATGCGACGGCAGAAAATATAGAAATTGTGATTTCGGAGAATGAAGTATTAGAGGGGGCATATAATATTCTACCCGCCCAGACTCCCCAGATGATACAGCAGTTTAAGGGGAGCAGCAGGCTGACAGAACCAGATAAGGAAGCTTATGCGAGTTCACTTCCTTACCCTGGTAAACTTTTCGGGGATATTCATACAGGCACAAAATGCGGTTATAGGATTGCGGATTTCGATATTTATCCACTTCAATACATTCCTTCAGAGAAAAAACTAATCCTATACACCCAATTTGTTTTCAATCTTTATTATGAAGAGGGGTCTTTTCCGGTTAATAAGGTTTCCAGGGAGCAGTCAGGATTTTTCGGCAATCAGGTTATTCGGATGGTAGAAAATCCCTGGAGTCAAAGGATCTGGGGTCCGGAAATAGGAGAAAATACTGAAGCAAAGCTATCACCCGGGAATTTTGAATATGTTATTATTGCTCCTAATGACCCTGATTGGATAGATTCTCTGGAGGTACTTGCTCACTGGAAAACCAGGAAGGGGGTTCCTGCTATTGTAGTTAATCTGCAAACTGACATTTATGACAACACTGATTACACAGGGGACAATCAGTGGCAGATAAAGCAGTTTATCATTGATGCGGTAAATACCTGGGGTACACAGTGGGTTCTTTTAGCTGCTGATCACGGGACCGATGCCACCAATTCTATTCCCTGTAAAACAGTGCATAGGTATAGTACGATTACTGACCCAGTTACCGACGTCAATGATCTTCCATGCGAGCGGTATTATGAGGATGTGATCGGAGGCAGTCCCAATTGGAATGCTGATGGCGATGGCAATTACGGTGAATGCGGAGAAGGTGGTGGTGGCGGTGGGGATGACAATGTTGATTGGTATGCGGATGTATATGTGGGAAGAATGACGGCAGATAATGCAGTAGATGCGGGTAAATATATACGGAGAATCTTGTGGTTTGAGAAAACCCCTGATCTTTCTTTCTGCAAAAGTGCCATTTTCTCGACAAACCAAATGGATCATGATAATTGCAGCAATTATACCGGGTATTGCCGTTCAGATGACCTTGCAGGCTACATTCCTGCCGGATGGACATTACCAGGTGATGTTAGCCATCCTGGCTACCATGTAGATGAGGGAATAGACAACTACCCGGGTGATGTTACATTTTTGGGAAGTTCCTATTTAGGAACCGGTTATCAGTTCTATACATCTGTGGGGCATGGGAATTATAACGGCTTTGGTGGAAGTGGGTGTACCACTCCATTCATTACCAGTACGGAAATAAATGATTATTTTGATCCCGGCATGAAATGTGGAATTTTTACTTCTGCAGCTTGTTTATCCGGCGGATTTGATGAATCGGACTGCGCTGCGGAATACCTTTATGATAAGGGGATGGTTGGCGGGGCAATGAATTCCAGGAGTGGTTGGGGTTATTTAGCTACATGCCTTACCTCCTATCTTCATCAGTTATCCGATGGTATTGTCTGGCAGTTCTATGTAAAGACCTTCAGTGAATCTCCTTATCATCTGGGAGAAGCCATTGCTGAAGCAAAAGACCAATTAATCAGTGGGTTGAGCGACCCCGAATATAATTGGTGTCTCAAAGAGTTTAATACATTCGGTGATCCTGAGCTTCCCATGTGGACTTCGGCCGCGGGGCCCGATAACATGGTCGTAACCCATAATGCTACGGTTCCCATGGGCGCTAGCGTATTTTCGGTAAATGTAAAGGATAATGATGGTGTTACCAACCTTCAAAATGCTCTTGTTACTTGCTGGTGTAAAAATGATGATGCAATGTATGTCCGAGGGTACACTGACGCTTTTGGTAACGCAAATTTGAATATCAACCCATCAATAGCCATCGATACCATGTGGGTTACGGTTACTAAACAGGATTATATCCCCTATGAAGGCATTGCGGTCATCGCTGCTGGAGCACCTGATAACCCTGCACTTCTGCAGCCTTTTGATAATGCGAGGATCGGTGATGGCGCAGTTTCCACTACGCCTACACTGTCCTGGAACGTGCCATCAGACGGCGAGGGCGACCCTCTAAACTTCAAAGTACAATGGGCAAGCGATGAAGCTTTCACATCAATAATCTCCACCATTGAAAGCAAGGACAATAACACAGGTTTCAGCCCCAGTCCACCTTTACCCCAAGGAACGGGAACATGCGAATATACCATAAATTCACAAAGTGAAGGAACCCTTCCAGAAGGCACTTACTGGTGGCACGTAGCTGCCCATGATGGTTCAAACTATGGCGCATGGTCTGAAAAACGAAGCTTTACCATCAATACCAGTCTTACCGAAAGGGATTGGCATCAAACTACCGGCGACCAATGGAATACAGATACCCTAAATGAAACCAGAACAAATGGAAATTATGTAGAACTTAGTTCAACTGACGGTTATTCCGAAACCCTCCAATGGGATGATGGAATCGTTACCTCCAATTGGTACGGGGTAAACTATTTTGCAGTTGAATTTACTCCGGCTGAGGGCTGTACTATTGTTCAAGCCCAATATTCCCGACTCACAGAGCAAAGCGAATCGGATATCTTGTATATTAGGGCAGATGATGCCGGCGGTAATCCGGGTACGATTTTGGAAACTATCAATCATTCAACCACTGCTCAGGGCGATGAAGCAAGTACTTCGATATTATATACTTTGAATACAATACACCGCTATATGGGCGGGGATTTCTGGATCAGCGTATATACCAGAACAGATGAACTGGGAACGGATGAAGCTTATCTGTCTGGTGATGGCGCCGGAGGAACATATAGCTATTATTCCTCCGATGGGTCGTCCTGGAGTAATATGGCAAGTAGTGAAAGTGATTTTTTTATTCGCGCTGTGGTCAGATACCCCGGTGTATTTCCCGCCAATGGCTATGTAATATCAACTCCCATCGATTACGATGACAATCCAGGTTCCACCTCAGACTGGGGAACTTTATCCTGGAGCGAAGACCTGACCTACGGTGATATTACTATCGATATTCAATATTGGGATACCGACCACTGGTCAGATACTCCCTTGACCGGAATAACTGACAATACCGACTACGATATATCATCCCTCGATCCGGTTACCCACAAAATTATTCGATTGATTGCGAACCTCCAAAATTTGTCCGGGTCACCTATTCTTCACGATTGGACAGTAACCTGGAGCTATGGACCACCTAACGATCCGCCTGTAGTATCCGATGTTCAGATCCTGGGCGCTGGCTGGCGAAACGGAGACGTAGAAATTACTTACGATATAACTGATGCCGAGGATGACCTCTGCAATATCGACTGCGAATGGTGGAATGGGTCTTTCTGGCAGGATGCCACGGTTTCCGGAACCACAACGGGAATCGACCCTCCGGGAACCAACCTTTTAATCACCTGGCATTCTGTAACCGACTATAATGACGAGAGCTCAGGGACAATAAGATTCCGGATCCGGGGGCAGGGTACCGGATGGGGTGATTATGCCGAAAGCGCAGTGTTTGATCTGGACAATAAAGCCCCTACCGGCGCAACCTGTAATACACCATCAGATGGCGCAAGTGCCCAGGACCCAACCGTAACCCTGATTTCTAATACCGCAAATGATGGTGGGTCAGGATTAGCGGTAAACCCCTATTACTTCCAGCTTGCAGAGGATGCCGGCTTTACAACCGGCCTGCAGAACTCAGGCTGGCAATCCGCTGCATCCTGGTCACCCTCACTTACAAACGGTAAACACTACTACTGGCATGTCAAGGCCATCGACAATGTCGGAAATGAAAGCGCTTATTCCACAACATTCGATTTCTACACGAAGAAATACATCTTTGAAGTGGATGAAGACGGCGGAATGGAATATACCACCATTAGCGCAGCGCTCAGCGATGTTCTGCTATACTGGGGTTCTAATGCCTTTGACGATAGCGTTATTGTGGACGTATATACAGTGGACGGTGGCGATGGAGACTATGATGAATCTGTAGTGCCGAATACGAATCTGAATCCCCAGTCTGATGCCAGATTGATAATTAAAGCGGCTAATGGTCAATCTCCGCTGATCGATGCTGCCAGCTATTCCTACGGGATAAATATCGAATATATCGATTATGTTACAGTTCGAGGGTTCGAAGTACTGAATGCCGACCTCGATGGAATTCGCTTGATAGGCGGAACGGATTGCATTTTGAGTTACCTGAAATCGCATAATAATAGTCTTAACGGAATTCGAGCCGGGGACTCCACCAATGCGGTGGATAATATCGAAATACACCACTGCTTATGTTATGACAATTATAATAATGGAATAGCTGTTTTTAACATTACCACAAATGGTATGGTGAAGAACAACACATGTTACGGTAATGGACACGGTGAAAGCAGTGGTGGGGGAACTGAGGATGATACTCTCTTCTTTGAGGATTGGGAATCCGGTTCCGATGGATGGACATTGGGAAGCTGGGCATTGGGTACCACAGCTGGTATAGCCCACAGCCCAGTGACTTACTGCCAAATGGTCAATACCACTTCAACCTGCACATATACTGGAATCAATGTAACCAATTATGATAACCTTGAGGTATCGGTTTGGGTAAGGGACAATGGGAGACTGGAAGAATTAGATTGTATTAACGGTGAATACCGCTTGGATGGAGGGGCATGGACCCAGTTTATCAGTCATTGCGATGACCAGGACAGCTGGGGACTGTTCTCCACAGCTTCTCCTATAACAGGTTCACATACTGCCATGGATATTCAATTCACTGGTAATGTAGGTCGAAATGAATACTGGTATATCGATGACATATTAGTGATTGGGGATGCCACTACAGGAACGGATAGTTTTTATGTTGGCGCGGGACTTTTTGTAGGTTCCGGAACCGGGCCACAGGTAAAAAATAACATACTTGTCGCCAAAGCAAACGCCTGGGATACTTGCTACGCTATGAGGACTGCTGATGGGGTTACCATCTCCACCGCTTCCGGATATAATGATTATGAGGATAATGGAAACTCTTTCTTCATTGACCAAGAAGGCGTAAAATACAATAATATTGCCACATGGAATAGCACATCCTATGGGAATAATGATATTTCAGCAGATGCTCTGTTTGTGAATGCGGGAACTGATTTCCATATTCAATCATTAAATGAATCATATCATAGTGGTCAGTGGCCGCCTCTCTATGCCGCCTTTGGGACCTGGATAGTGGATGGGTCGAATTCCCCATGTTTGGATACCGGTGATCCCGGAGATGATTATTCATACGAACCCCAATCCGGAGGGCGCATAAATATGGGCTGTTACGGAAATAGCGTGCAGGCGTCCAAATCAGCTCCGGCCGGGGTAGGAATCCAGTTGCTTGTAGCTAATGATGGCGGAGCGGATTATACGGAATGGGCGATCGGGCAGCTTAGCACCGGGCAGGTCTCTATTATGAATGAGTCTAATCGCGTCTATGTTAAGAATACCGGTACTTTGGCTATGGACCTTTCTATCCGGGCCTCCGCCATCGCATGGACCTATGGTGATATCGCCGGCCCGGATGAGTGCGTTCTGATGGCCCTCTTTAACGGAATAACTGCCCCGGATGAAGGAAATTTCAACTCCGCATTCGATACACTGGGAACGTCTATGATGCCAGCGGGTGAATCACCGGACGGCAAGTTTGCCGGAACCGCTAACGATGGCGTAAATATCAGTATCGGCAGCGGTGAAGAGCTCTATTTATACTTCCAGGCGCCGAACCCCAATACGGTTCCCGCTGAACAGAATATAACAATAACCATACAGGCTGTAGCACACTGATGAAGAATCCCGGAAAACACATATTATTCCTGACAATTATAGTATTAGTTGTTATATTAAGCAATGCTGACGGGCAGGAATTTTTCATAACCACTTCGGTCGATTTCCTGGCCATTGAGCTCCGGGACTATAATGGGGATCCATACCTGGCCTGGGATCTGGACACTATCG
>JAFGGQ010000042.1 GCA_016930435.1 bacterium | reverse complement strand
TCAGTAGCTTCTATATAGTAATGAACGGTAGTCCATCCGGTTTGTCCGGGGATTTCGGCTTCCCATCTACCTTCCTCGGGAGTACCATCCACCAGGCTCATGGCTAAAGCGACGGGTTCAGGTTCGGAATCAGTCCAATAATAAACCACAGCCTCATCCACGCCGGCCATATCGGAAGGGACTCCAAAGTCATAGAGGTAGGCTGAAACAGTCCGGGCATCGGTGATGTAGGATCCGGGAAGCCTATCATAACTCACAAAGCTGGGGGGAGCATTTACATAAATGTCAATCACATAATAGAAACGCCAGTCGCCAACCTGGTCACCATAAGGTACCCATCCGAAGAACTGTCCGACAGAAGGATGAGCATGCTGTACGCGATACATCCAGGTAATACAGGGGGCGTACTGACCAAAACCATATTGATCCACAAAATCATCGCTTAAACCCCATGGATTGCCACCATAAGGGGTCCCGTCAGGATTCTCGGGATCAAGGATACGGTAACCAACTCCCACAAATGAGGTTCCGATATCTATTTTGGAAGGTAACTCATACCATCCAGCTACCGCATCATCAACCGTAACCAACTCGGGACCGGATAAAATAGGATCCATGGCCACCCAGTTATTGGCAACAGTATCAAATTCCCAGGCGGATTCCAAATGAGCCTGAAGATCTTCGGTGGAAGATGGCATCGGATCCGGTGCTTCCCAAACATAGGCTTCAGCAGTTCCAGCTGAATACCATTCAAATCCCACGGCCATAAGAGAACAGGCAAAACCGGATTGAAAATACTGTAAATGAACAGAGTTAGAATCACGGTTAGGAAAATAATACCCGCTCTCAAACATATTCATTTGTGTTGTATCCACAAAACCCGGACTCATAAAACTGGTAACGGGAGAATCTATGGGTTTGGCACCTCTTATGGGAACAAATGTATCCCCGCGTTTCTCCACCTGAACCATCTTGCCTTCAGGTTCTACCAGGTAATAGTCACCCGCAAATGCCACAGTAACCATGACCAGGACGAGCAAGAAACCGAATACCTTTTTACACATCTTTTCCTCCTTTTAGGTTAATTTTTTTGATTTCTCAACAAACTAATTACGCTGATAAAAGCTACCCATAGGCTATACCTCCTTATGGTTTTAAAAGCGTTCAGTTCTTTTAATTCAAAATTCGTTTTTTTTAAAATTGAAGTTAGAGAATACATCTTAAATTAAACACTGTTCCCTGATCCCAAAGCTGATTCTTTCAGTGGCCTGTTCTTAAGCCTTAAGATCATTTTTAAACTTAAAGATAAAACCTCATAAAAAACCCGACTGTCCTAAACTATTAATTAACTAAAAACAAATTATTTGAAAAGTGATACTTTGTCAAGCACATTTTCCAAGAAAATCAGAAGTAATATTATGTCAGGTAAGATTATACCCTTTTTAATTTTCGGGTGACCACTTTTGTCGCCATCTATTATCAGATTTAATTTATTTAACTTGATGTAGACATTAGTATTAAATTATGAACATTGAGTCCCCGTAGCTATAAAACCTGAAGTCTTTCTCCAGGGCCAGACGGTAGGACTCCAATATCTTATTTCGTCCGGCGAATGCGGATACCAATAATATCAGAGATGATCCCGGAAGGTGGAAATTGGTTATCAGAGCGTCCACTACTTTAAAATTGAAAGGAGGGTAAATATAAAGGTTCGTCCAGTCGCAATCGGCTTTTAGTGGATTTCCTTTTACCTTTAGAGCAGCGCTCTCCAGAACCCTTACCGAGGTGGTACCTACCGCAATGACCCTGTTCCCGCTGTTTTTGGTTTCAGCGATCATTCGGGCGGCTTTCGCGGATAACCGATAATATTCCTTTTCAATCTGGTGTTCCCGAATGTCCTGTGTTCCAATTTTCTGGAATGTGCCCCAGCCTACATGAAGCGTAACCATGGTTATCTGAATGCCCTTCTGTTTTAGTTCTTTAAGCAGCTCTTTGGAAAAATGGAAGCCTGCTGTTGGTGCAGCAACCGCACCCCTCTCTTTCGCATATACGGTTTGGTATCTTTCCTTATCCTGTTGGTCTGGAATTCTTTTAATATAGGGAGGCAGTGGTATCATACCCACCTCATCGAGAATTTTCCAGAAATCCCCCTCATAATCAAACCTTATCCTGCGGGTACTTGCCTCAAGATAATCCAGTACCTGGGCCCGGAGGCATGAGTTATTAAAATTGACCGTAGTGCCCGGTTTTATTCTCCGGCCCGGCCTGACCAAAGCAGTCCATTCAGTATCCGACATTTGCTGCAAAAGGAAAATCTCCACCTTCCCGCCAGTGCTTTTAACACCCCGCAACCTCGCTGGAAAAACCTTCGTGTTGTTCAGAACCAAAAGATCCCCCGGATAGAGATACTCTGTTATCTGATAAAACTTTCCGGCTACTATTTTCCCACTCTGGCGGTCGAGAATCAGGAGTTTTGAAGCCTCGCGGGTAAGGGACGGATAATAAGCTATCCGGTCATCGGGAATCTCATAATAGTAATCCTTAAGAGAATAGGTTATATCTTCCATAACTTCATTGCATTTAGTAAGTTTATTTCTTTCTGATGAGTCTCAAGATAATTTGTTATTATCCCCGGGCAAGTAAAAATATTGACAAGTCCCGGTTATTTACTATAATTTCAATTTGAATTACTTATAATGCTATTATGGAAAAATTGAAATTACATTTTTGTCCGGAAGATATCGAACTCGATATATCTGGGTTGAATGCTGAGGTATTAGAATTCAGTGGGATTGAGAAGAATTCTGCGACCCTGGAATTAACCCGGGCTTTTCATGAAGCTGATCTGGATGTTGCCAAATTCATTAACCCTGATTCACCTCCTGTAGTATTGGTTAATGACCGGCACCGGCCCACTCCTACCGGAACCGTCTTGGAGCATCTGCTCCCCTATCTGCCTCCAGGCACCCAGTTTATCGTTGCCGTCGGAACTCATCCCGTTCCCACACACGAGGAAATAGAGAAAATATTTGGAAAAACATATCCCCTTTTTAAAAACCGAATTAGCGTTCATGATGCTAATTCCCCTGAAAATCTTGTCATGATCGGGACTTCCCGGGATGGCTTCGATTTCTATATAAACAGGAAGGTTATGGAGGCTTCTCATATTATTACTATTAATTCTATCGAACCTCATTACTTCGCGGGGTTCACCGGTGGCAGGAAGTCCTTTTTACCAGGGGTCGCCAGCTACGATACAATTACAGAAAATCATAAATTTTCCCTGTTACCGGGATCCGAGATATTGAAACTGAAGGGAAATCCGGTTCATGAAAACATGCAGGAGTTTTCTGATTACGTCACCTCACAGAAAAATGTCTTTACTATACAAGTTGTTTGCGATTCTATGGGTGATATCTACAGGGCTTATGCAGGTTCCCTTGATTTTGCATTTGAGAAGGCGATAAAAACAGCTCGGGAGGTTTATACGGTCCATCTGAAGGAGAAAGCGGATATTGTTATCGCCGTGGCACTTAGCCCCCAGTCCGAACAAATTGCGCGTTCTTTCAAAGCCCTGGACTCTGGCTCCCTGGCCCTAAAGGAAGATGGATTGCTTATAATGGTTTGCAGTGGCGATAAAGGCATTGGTAATAATGAGTTATATGATTATATCTCACAGTATTCTTCACCTGATGCATTTTTACAGATGTTTAATGCTAATTCATTATCCAATTATGTTTTAGGATTGCAGCGAATACACCGCTTAGCGACATGGAGTAAGTTTAATGGTCTGTGGCTGGTCTCGAATTGCCCCCCTCAAAAGTCCAGTAAGCTGTTCTTCAGACCATATAACAATCTGGATACTGCATTATCTAATGCATTGAATATAAAGGGAATAAATGCAAGAATTGCTATTATTTCTCATGCAACTCTGATAATTCCTTCAATTTCATAACATGAACAATTATGTTTTTAAAATTACTATTACTTTTTACACTTGTTCCTGTAATTGAACTTTGGCTTCTGATAAGGGTTGGTGCGATGATCGGCGCGGAATATACCATACTGATCATTATACTGACAGGCATCCTGGGAGCATATCTGGTTAAGAGACAGGGTTTGGGATTGTTCCGGAAAATCAACCTTGAGCTGAACGAAGGCCAATTTCCGGGTGATGCTATCCTGGAGGGAGTAACCCTATTTGCCGGAGGTTTATTGCTTGTAACACCTGGTTTTATAACAGACTTTACTGGTTTTATTATAGTAATTCCTTATACAAGAAAGCTAATCGTTTCAATAATAAAAAAATATTTGGAAAAGCGATTCGGTCCAAGTACAAGAATTGAACCCTTATAAGCAGGAGACTAAATGACCTACAAGGAAGGACAACAATATTTTAACTTCACACTCAAGTATCGCAGAAGACTTGAGAAACTGAACGCTGAAGCATATTTATGGGAACATAGCCGCACAAAAGCACGAGTACTATCCTTTAAAAACAGCGATAAGAACAAGACCTTTGCTATCGCTTTTCGCACTCCTCCATACGATTCGACCGGACTTCCCCACATTATGGAACATAGCGTTCTGAGCGGCTCCAGAAAATACCCCCTGAAAGAAGCCTTTGCTGAATTAACAAAGCGCAGTTTATTTACCTTCCTGAACGCTTTAACCTTTTCCGATAAAACGGTTTACCCATGCTCATCCGTAAATTTAAAAGACTATTTCAACTTAATGGAGGTGTATCTGGACAGCACATTCTATCCCTTGCTGACCAAGGATACTTTCAGGCAGGAGGGCTGGCATTATGAATTAGATGCCAAAGATAAATTGCCTCAATACAAGGGAGTAGTTTACAACGAAATGAGGGGCGCGTTCTCTTCCCCGCTTAGCATTCTCAAGAGAAACATGGAGAAGGTGCTCTTTCCAGATACCCCATATCATCATGATTCCGGTGGTGACCCCGAGTTCATACCTCAACTGGATTACCCCACCTTCGTAAAATATCACCAGCAATATTATCATCCCAGTAATTGCTATGTTTATTTTTATGGAGATGCCCCTCTGGAACAAGAGCTCCAGTATTTATCTGAAAACTACCTGGACCATTTTTCTTACCTTGAAATAAATTCTGCTATTCCCTTAAATAAAACTTTAAATAAACCCATTGAATACATTGATTACTATCCAATTACTCCAGATGAATCCTTGAAAAAAAAATCCTATATGAGTTATGCGACGGTGATCGGGAATAATCTCCAGAGGGAATTGCAGATCGCCTTTGATATTATTGAATACGCCTTATTGGAAACCCCTGCTTCTCCGCTTACGGACAATCTTCTAAAGGCAAACATTGCAGAGGATGTGGAGGGTTCGCATTCCCTCGATTTACTGCAGCCATATATACATGTTGATTTGATAAATACCGACCCGGACCATAAAGATAAATTTCTGGAAATCTACTACAATACCCTCAGGAAAATTGTCCGGGAAGGACTGGACAGGGACCTGGTTCAGGCTGCCATTAATGATGTGGAATTCAAGCTTCGTGAACTGAGCAGCAATACACAGCGGGGGCTTTACTATATGATAATGTCCATGAATACCTGGCTATATGATGCTTCCCCTCTTTTGGGTTTGAGGTTTGAAGAGGAGCTCGAAGAGATCAAAGCAAAAGCTGGTTCCGGAATACTGGAGGATTTGATTTCCCAGTATCTCATCGACAATCCCCATAAGGCGCTTATCTCGGTGCAGCCAGATCCACAGCTTGCCCAGAAAAGGGAAGCGAAGCTGCAGGAACACCTGCAAATTGTCAAGGATTCATGGTCACCTGAGCAACTGGATGCCTGCATCAGGGAAACCCGGGAACTTAAGGCACAGCAAGGAACTCCGGAAGATCCCCAAAACATAGCCAAATTGCCCCGGCTGGAGTTGAGCGATATCCCAGGCGAAATTGAAATCACCAGACCAATTATCGAGAAACATGAAGAAACCGATATCCTCACTTTTGAAAAGTTTACCAAAAAGATTATTTACATGGATTTGATGTTTGACCTCGGCATACTGCCCCAAAACCTGTTGCCCTACCTCCCACTTTTCAGCAATGCGCTGCTGGAAATGGGAACAAAATCGAAGGATTATAAGGACTTCTACAAGGAAATAATCATCTATACCGGTGAATTGGAGGTCTCTTATAATATACTCAGCCAGGCCGCTAATCACCATGATTTCAGGCCATTGATGATCCTTCATGGTGAAGTACTTCCCCAATACTGGGAGAAAATGCTTGATATTTACGATCAACTATTCAAGGATGTTGATTTTGAGAATCGGGCGCGTTTAAAGGAACTCGTAATGATGGAGAAATCCTCCCTGGAAAATGCAATCAATAACCAGGGTATAACATTTGTGGATATCCGTTTGAACGCCTATGAATCCATGCAGGGGAGATTGCGGGAAAAGGTCTCAGGGCTTTCCGCATACTATTTTTACCAGGAATTATTGAAGGATTTTGACTCACGGGCAGATGAAACTATACAGTCCTTAAAAGATATAAGGGAATTGGCATTCAACCGTAAGAACCTGACCATAAATTTAGTAACAGAAGCCGAATTAATGGAAAATTTAAAAACCGGACTGCATCAGCTTCTAAATTCACTCTCCGAAGATTCCCGGGCGGTGGCGTTTCACGATCTATTAGTGCCTAACGGCAACCAGGGCTTAAAAACATCCAGCCAGGTACAATATACAGGTATCGGTGCCAACCTCTTCGATCTTGGGATGAAGTACTCCGGGTCCTTTGAAGTATTGAATAACTACCTATACAGTTCCTACCTATGGCAGCATATCCGTATGATTGGAGGGGCTTATGGCTGTATAAGCAAACTGAACAACCTGGAAGGCCATTACTCCATCATTTCCTATCGGGACCCAAATATCGACAGCACCTATAAAGCCTTTCAGGGTATCCCCAAAATGGTCAGTAACCTGTCCATTGGGCAGGAAGAACTCAATAATCTCATCATCAGCAGTATAGGGAATATTGATAAACCCTTGAATCCTTACCAGAAGGGCTTAAAGGCTACCCTGAACCATTTATCGGGAAGGCCCCCGGAAAGCATTAATGAGATCCGGAATGATATATTGAGCACAGATTTGAAAAAACTACGCAGTTACGCCCCCTATTTTGAGCAGATGCTGAACCGGGGCTTCCGCTGTACATTGGGGAACTCACAGAAGATCGAAGCGGAATCTCACTGGTTCGATGAGATACTACCGGTGTTTTAGACCGGTATCCGCATGCTCTCCAGCGTTTTAGGGAGACGGGTGATCACTTCACATCCCTGGTCATGGATAACCACGTCATCTTCAATTCTGACCCCGCCCTTATCGGGCAGATAGATTCCCGGTTCAATGGTTACCACCATACCTTCCTTCAGGATTGTGGAGTCCCGGGAACTGACCCTTGGGTAATCGTGAACCAGCAGCCCGATGCCGTGTCCCAGACTATGCCCGAAATAGTCGCCATATCCCTTCTGGGTGATATAATCCCGGGCGATCTTATCAAGATCCTGGGCGGCCATTCCGGCTTGAGCCCGGTCAATAGCCAGCTGGTTTGCCTCCTTTACTATCTCATAGATATCCTGGAGCTCGGGTTGAATATCGCCAAGGGCAAAAGTCCTGGTTATATCACAACAATAACCTTCATAGATCGCCCCATAATCAACAACAACCAGGTCGCCGGTTTGAAATTCTCGCCTTGAAGCATGAGCATGAGGAAGAGCGGCATTGGGGCCGGAAGCTACAATAGTGGTGAAAGCCGGATACTCACTGCCCAGTTTCTTCATCCTGTATTCCAGTTCTGCCGCAAACTCCAGTTCGGTTATCCCCGGCTTTAAATATGGACGACATGATTCCAAGGCTTGTTCAGCTATCCGGGAGGCCTGCCCAATCTTCTCGATCTCATCAGGCTCCTTGACCATCAGAATATCCTCTACCCACATTTTGGTTTCAACAAATTCCGCTTCAGGAAAGGTATCTTTTAATTTCTGAAAGACCGCATAACTGATATGTTCCCTCTCAAAACCGATACGTGAAGCTCCTTTAAGTGCGCCTGCCATATCGAAAAGGTCCAGCAGTGTTTTTTCAATTATATATTTCTTTGCACCTCGCACCTCCCTTTCGATCTGGCTTTTATACCGGAAATCGGTTGCGAAGTAAGCATCATCAGGGGTAACTGCCAGCAAACCAGAAGAACCACTGTAACCAACTAAATAACGGATATTGGTCAACTCGGTTAGGATCAGCATATCCAGATTATTATCCCTGACCATTTCTTTAATCTTATCTATTCTCATCAAACTCCTTTTATATAATGTGTTTTTATATAATAATATGCACTGAATACATTATATTATTTATTAAGTAAATGCTGCTTTAATATTTTTGCATATTGCTTTCCATATTTTTCGGCCTGTTGTTTCATTGGTGCAGTAACCTCGAATTCGCCCATAGGGCCTACTTCTCTAAAGGTCAAGGATTGATACTGTTCGAGGCACAGCGAATCAAAGAAGTATTTAAGTGTTAATTCAGATGGCAAAAATACCTTTTCCCCTTTTGTTCCGGCAACTGCAATCATAGCTCCCAAGCCCCTGCAGCTCATTTTTTCCTTGAGAACATATTTTTTTACCCAGTACAACTGAAAGCGGTCGATAAAGATTTTAGCGAAACCAGGCAGGCTGTAGAAATATATTGGAGTTGCGAACAGTATCCCATCGGCGGCGGATACCTCCGGATAGAGATCGTACATATCATCCACCAAACGGCATTTCCCATCATGAACGCAGATATTACATCCCATACACTGCAGCACATTGTATTTGATCAGTTCCAGGATCCTGGTGGTTATTCCCTGTGACTCGACACCTTTGAGAGCGGCCTTTAAAAGGGCGGTGCTATTGCTCTGGCCCCGGGGTGATGCCGCTATCCCGATGACTTTAAGTCCTTTCGTAGCGCTTTCCATAATTTTAGTTGACAGGTATTCAGTATTTGGTTAAAATTGTTAAAAAAATCGTCTATAAGCTAATAACAATTAATGGAAAAGCAAGGCAAAATTATCTCATCCGCGTTTTCGATTGGGACGGGCACACTGATAAGCCGTATTTTGGGGCTATTTCGTGAGATCGGGATGGCCGCACTATTCGGAACTTCTATGGTTGCCGACGTTTTTGTAGCTGCTTTCCGAATCCCGAATCTTCTGCGCAGGCTATTTGCAGAAGGGGCGTTTTATGCTGCATTCATCCCTAAATATACGGAAAAACTCACCCAAAAAAGCAAGGACGATGCCCTGGAATTTGCCTCAGCATCATGGTGGATGCTGTTGTTTATTCTGATTCTGGTAACCCTGATTGGAATTTTGATAGCCCCATGGCTGGTTAGCGTTTTTACTTATGGCTGGCGGGGTGATCCCCAAAAGATGGCCCTTACCATCAAATTGACACAGGTATTGTTCCCCTATATAATATTTATGGGATTGGGAGCGGTCCTTTCCGGTATTTTAAATTCTCATCACCGGTTCTTCTTACCCGCGGTATCCCCGGCTCTACTTAATGTATTCTGGATTGGTGCCATATTGATCGCAATGTTCGCCTTCGATACATCACCCCAGAATAGGGTCATAGTGGTGGTCATCGGGGTATTGTTAGGAGGGATAGGTCAGGCTTTTATCCAATTACCGGCAACGGTTAAGCTGGGTTTTAAAATGCGCTTTGCCATTGCCCGGAAAGCTCATGACCTTATGGAAACGGGCAAGTTGATGGTTCCCGGAATGTTCGGACTGGCCGTCGCAGAAGTGAATTACATAGCCGATCTGATCCTGGCATCCCTTTTAGTTGAAGGTTCAGTTGCGGCTCTGCAATACGGGATGAGATTAGTACTATTACCCCTTTCCATTTTGGGTATCTCGATTGCCACCGCTACCCTCCCCACGCTTTCAGAGTCTGCTGCCCGGAAAAACTATACGGAAATGGCGGAAATATTCTCACATACCCTACGAATGATGTTTACCGTTCTCATCCCCATGGCCGTTTTGATGCTGGTACTGCGAACCCCGATCATTAAACTGCTCTTCGAGCGGGGCAGTTTCAGCGCTGCAAAATCCACTCCTATGACCGCCTGGGCTTTGCTCTTTTACTGCCTCGGACTCCCCGCATTCGGAGGCATCAAAGGGACTGTACAGGCTTTTTACTCCATGAAGGATACCCGAACCCCGGTCAAGATAGCAGCTTATGCCATGCTTCTAAATGTCTTTTTCAATGTCGTGTTGATGGGCCCACTTAAACACGGCGGATTAGCTTTAGCCACCAGTATCGCGTCCACCTTCAATCTGGTCACCCTTCTGATTATCTTAAAAAAGAAGCTCCCTCAATTGCAATTTAGACCGATCCTGATCAATCTGCTTAAGCTATTCACCTGCTCTGGTTTAATGGGAATCTTCGCCTGGATATTATTTAAAATGCTTAACTCGTTATGGAATGGCTCGGGTTTGCCTTATAAAATACTCTTGTTTTTAATTCCTTTTGTACTGGGATCGATACTCTTCGCAGGACTGGCTTACCTTTTTAAGATCGATGAATTGGTGGATGTATGGGTTGTCCTGAAGGCTAAGTTCCTTCAAAGACGCAACAGCAGACTATCCCGGAAGCACAATATTCCACTGAAGTAGCCAAATCTACTTTGATAATCTTAACGAACTTAATTTAACCCGAAAATGCAGTTGATAATGTTGAATATTATTTATATTTTATGAATATGTATTTATAAATATGTCAAGTATTATTTCTAACCTTTGAAAAATAATTGCGATACAGTTTCTAATTTGAATTAATTACTTCGTGAATCCCTCTGTACAATTACTCTTGACAAAGACCTGATTAACTGTAATTTACATATAATATTTATTATGCTATTTGAGTTTATTTGAAAAGGAGAGAGAATGCGCAAGGTTGGTCTATTAATCATTTTGTTGTTGATCCCCGTGATACTGACTGCAGAAGAAGTGAGGCCCCAGGGCAGTGACATTGATATCGGGTTTAAAAGCGCCGGGGTCAAGGTAGGCCTGGTAATCCCTAATCACGATAATTACTATAATACTATCGGCTTTGCGGGAGTGGTTTTTCTCGGATCATTCTCAAAACTCATCCATTTAGAAGCAGGATTCCGTTACTGGAATGCCGATATGGATTATAGCGGTTATAAAGACAATCCCTATGATGATGGCAGGTTCTCCGATATAATGATCTTTCCTACCTTAAAATTGGTACCCCCTTTAAAAAGCTTACCCATAGAGCCTTACCTTGGTGTGGGATTAGGGGTCAATATGTACAAGACCAAGCCCGATAATGCTGATAATCCAATATTCTCCGAGGAATCGAAAACCCGGCTCGAACCGCATTTCGATATCGGAGTGTCTTATGACCTTATCCCCGAAATAAAAATAGTACTCTCCGCCCAGATGAACATCTCAGATATCAGCAGTTATTATATTGACCTGGGGATCTTGTTCAACCTGGAACAGTAAAAAAAGCTTTGTTTAATTAATCAATTTTAATAGGGAGAACGTCCGCTCCTTAACAACTATGGGATCAAGAACCCGCAAAAGATGGTATTTAAAATTTTGTTTGGGAATAATATTGATTTTTTTTTGTATTCTCCTTACTCAAATTGTGATGTTTCTGGTATATCCCCCCTATCAGTCATCCCTTGTTCGCTTGTTTATTAAATTCCAAAAAGGGCCAATATATATTGAGTTCGACAGGATCCGCTGGAATTTCAGCAATACCATTGAAGTTCAGAATTTACTGCTGATCCAAAAGGATACTTCCCAATCACTTCTATTCAGGGTGGATACCCTCAGAATAACCTATTCATCGTTTAATCTTCTGAGAAAGAACCTGAAGATCCATAGACTATTTTTGGATCATCCCTCGATCGATCTGCATCCCTCCCCCGAGTATTATGGACCGCCAGTTCCCAAAAGCCACCGTGGTTTTTCCCAGTTCAACCTGATCGTCGATGAATTGGAAATTCAGGAAGGGCATATATCTCTGCCGGAACAGGACATTTTATATCTTAATTTAAACGCATCGGCTTCATATCTGAATAAAGCATTAGAGGTTACCATCGATTCACTTTCCCTTCTTCTTCCGGGGCGAGGTTTTATAGAAAGTCTTGAAGGTTCATTATCTTACCAAAAAGAACTTATCGTAAATGCCCGGATAGTACTCCCCAACTCAAGATTCCATCTGGATTTCAGGGCAGAAAGGTTTTCCCCCTTGGTCTTTGAGACGACTATCATCGGTGATTCGATAAATATTACCGAGGTGGATACTTTTATCGGGATGGAGGCTCTGGAGGGCGAAGGAAAGGCGTTTATTCACGTTTGGGGAGAAGTAAAGAACCAGATCTTCGGTGAGGTCCAGTTTACCGGCATCCTATTGGATGAAAGATACCGGGATAGTCGCACCGATTTCAGGTTCAAGGACCAGGTTTTAAATATTAGCGACTTCGATGGATATTTGAGGGATTCAAGAATTGCCGGAGACCTGACTTTAGACTTCCAGGGAGAATTTCCCCGGTACTGGGGGGAGTTCAGGATTAAGCAGGTGGACCTCCGCAAAGCCCTTATAGATTCATCTATCTCACCCACACGTTTTACCGGAATAGTTTCTTTCAGGGGTTCCGGTTTGCAGCCCGATATAAACAGGATGGTTCTGGAAGCGCAATTATCTGAAGGAACTTATGATATTCTACCCTTCGACACTGCTGCAGGCCAAATACGTGTCACCCCAGATTCCCTGATCTTCATGCCTGTTTTATGGTTCCAGGAAGGCCAGACCAGCCTCTTCCTCGAGGGGTACATCATCCCACAGTCCCAAATGGATTTAAGGCTGGGCGCGGACTCCCGGGATCTGTCACAATTCCTGAGTGCCCTGGGCATAGAAATCCAGGAGCTGCAGGGAGCTGGCAAAATGGAAGGTACTATCTATGGCAACCCGGATAACCCCCTTTTCCGGGGCAAGTTCGACTCCGATTCCCTGAAGATTAACACAATCGTATTGAGGGATATGGAAACCAGTATCAACCTGGATCAACTCCAACCCAAACCAGCTGGCGATATCGAAATTATCGCCCGGGGAAATCTGAATAAAATAAAATTCGACAGTCTTTACTCAAAACTGGAATTGACTCCGGAAAGATTGAGAATAAAACCCTTTATCGGATGGGGGGATTCTATCATGGTAAAGGGAATTGGCACCCTCCACCCGATAGATAGCCCGGAAAAAAACTTTTTCCTGGAAGGATTACGGCTGTTTTATAAAGATAATCTTATCGAGATCACAGAACAGGTGGATTTTAGCATTAGTGACTCCTTAATCGCATCTGATAACCTTAATTTCAGTTGTTTCGGAGGTTCTGTATTTACCGCTCTTTCCTATAACCCTCAAAAAGGACTAAAAATACAGGGAGAATTAGTAAATTTGCAGTTAGACAGCCTCTCTAACCTTGTTCCCCTCGATTATGAACTGAAAGGCAAGATCAATAGTGATTTTTCCCTGTTCTTGCCTGAACAGACGGAAAGCCTGACTGCACACATAAGCTTTAGTTCACCTGATTTTACTATCGAAGATGTCGAATGGAAAAGCACAAGCGGCAAAATCCATCTTCAAAAAGGGGTATTGAATATTGATTCCCTTTTCCTCTATCGCCCACGGGGGGAATACTCCTTTAGCGGGAAGGTGGACTGGTTCGATACACTTCATCCCTTCTATTTTGAGGCAACGGGTGAAGACCAGGAACTCACCCTGGCCAATATTTTCCTGCCCATCATAGAACATTCCCGGGGAAATATTAAGATTGATCTCAAAGCCAGTGGCCATCTCGACTCAGTAGTAACCGAAGGCAACCTTACACTTTCCGAAGGCAGTTTAGATATCGAGGACCTTGCTTACCCTATCGAAGGCGTTAGTATGGAGCTGATATTGGATAATTCGATTGTCACCATAAAGCAAATTGAAGGATATATAGAAGGTGAACCCATTCGTTCAAAGAGCATTTGGGAGCGGGTCAAGAGGTTTTTTACCGGCCAAAAAAAGGTCCGTGGAGATTTCAGTGCATCTGGTATTATAGACATCTCCGACCTGCAAGACCCCCAATTGAACCTCGATTTTAATTGTTTAAAACTACCTTTGCTGCTTCCCAAGCAGGGGATATATGCCAAATTTTCATCTCAGGGCAACATTTCTCTCAACGAAAAGAAACTGGCTATTGCCGGGGATTTTGATCTTAATGAAGTTAATCTTATCAAGCTGTTTTCGGAAAATGGCAGGGATAGTCTGAGCACATTGCCAGACCTTAATCTGAATATATATATTCCCAACAATTTCTGGATTTTAACAAAAGAGATCGAAGCGGAACTACAGGGTGAGATCCTGGTCACTACCGTGAATAACGAACTGAATATCCTGGGAGAACTGGAGATCATCAGGGGCAACTATAAATATCCCGGTGCCAGTTTTACCATTCAGAAGGGTTACTTCTATTTCCATAATCTGGATGAGATTAATCCTGAACTGGACATAGAAGCCCGAACCCTGGCTTATGATCAGTATGTGTATTTAAAAGTAACCGGTACGCTGAAGCAGCCTGAATTACATCTCTCTACCGAGAATCCCGAATACACTGAAAGGGATGCCATCGCCCTTTTAACCCTCAACATGCCGCTTGATGGCAGAGCCGATTCGCTTACCGCTGGTGATTTCCTGCAGGAGCGGACCCGCAGCCTTATGGAAGCATATCTCCAGGCTCAGGTTCAAAAACCGGTACGCGACTTTCTGGGCGTTGAAACGTTCGAGATCAATCCTGATGACGAAAACCAGTTTCAACTTGAAAAAACCGAGATAACACTGGGAAAATACCTTACCGATGATATATATATTTCCTATTCGCGACAGCTTTCCACGGAAGAAACCGGCAAATTAAAGCTGGAATACCGCCTGGGAAGACATAGTACTATCCAGGCTTCCCGTGATGAAACAGGCTACTACAAAATAGACCTCAAGCTTAAATGGGAGTTCTGATAAAGATGGCATCCCCCTTAAACCCCAAACTTAAAATCATATTAGCCCTGCTCTGGCTGATTATCAGCATAAATCTGGCCGATTCCCTTGAAGGGTACAGGAGCGTGGTGCAATCTGTCAATTTCCGGGGTAATAAACAAATCTCCAACCAGACTCTAAGCTTGTTAATGGAAACCAAATCCCTTAAATTCTACCACAGGTTAACTAAAAAGCCCTTTCTTAATGAGGAAATGCTCAGGAATGATATCTCTCAGATCAGGGAATACTATATAACGAGGGGTTTTTTAAAAGTAGAGATAAAATACACCCTCCAATATACCGGGGATAAAGATGAATTTGTACATATTGTAATTTTCATTGAGGAAGGAAAACAGTATATTTTCAGGGCTTTGGAAACTGATGGAATGGGTTTTATCACCACACGGGAGATATTGGATTCACTTCACCTAACCCCCGACATGCCTTTTAATGGCAGGCTTAAAAGGGAATATCGGGAAAAGATAAACCAGCTGCTGGCCAACTATGGATATCCTTATGCAGAGGTAACGCTGGGAATTGATACCACCGGAGTGAATGGTATAATTCTGAATCTTTCCGCCAAACCCAACAAGTTAGCTTTTCTGGGAAAGGTTTATTTTAAAGGTAATCTGATTACCCGCAATTTTGTGATGAAAAGAGCTATTTGTTTTAAAAAGGGAGACACTTATTCCCTGTCCGCGGTGAGAAAAACCCGGGATGATCTTTACAAAACCGGCCTTTTTAGCTATGTCAAGATGGAACCCAGAAATTTTGAAGAGGAACCTGATACACTGGATTTTGATATCTTGGTCGTTGAGAAAAAACCCCAATGGGTAGGCCTGGCTACCTCTGCCGGAACAGATGAAACCTATGACATGACCTCCGATGTTACCATCGAATGGGGGCACCGTAACCTGGCCGGAACGTCCCGATCCCTTACCTTCAAAGAAATCTCGCAGTTTCACCTGATCACCGAATGGGAAAATCTAAGCAACCGCCTGGAATTAAGCTTCACCGAACCCTGGGTGTTTGGATTGAACATCCCCACCAGCCTCAGGCTTTACTTCGAACCCGGAAACCGTTTGCTCACCCAGTATTATCGTATCCAGAATCTCGGAGGAAAGGTAACATCCTATTATGAGCCATCCCGTGAAACCATGCACTCCGTGTCATTCTCATACGAAAGGGTGGACATTTACGGGATAACCGATTCCGATATTGAGGACCAGATCAAGGATGAGGAAGGGATACTGATCGAACGCAAGCTTGGTTACATCTACCACAGGGACAAAAGGGACAATATTTTCACCCCTACCAAAGGCTACAGTATTAATATTTCTTTGGATTACGCCGGAGGTATTTTAGGAGGGGATGATAACTATGCCAGTATTCAAGCCACTTTATCAAAGTACATAACCATCTGGAACAAGATTATCTTTGCCCAGCGCATCCGGGGAGCAGTAATCGGAAATTTAATGGCCGACGAGGATATACTGCCCCACCATAAATATTTTCTTGGTGGAGCGAACACTATTCGCGGTTTCAGGGAGAGGCATCTTGGACCCCTTAACTCTGCCGGCGAACCGCTGGGAGGTAAAGTCTTATTCCTGACCAATCTGGAATTCCGGTTCCCTATCCTGTGGCGGTTCTGGGGCAATGCATTTCTTGATATAGGCAATCTCTGGGCTCAGCCCACGGATGTAAACCCTCAGGACCTCATAATCACAACAGGTTGGGGACTCCAGTTCCTTACCCCGGTTGGTCCGATACGTTTCGAATATGGCTATAAGACCCGGCGTGATATACCTCCTCCCTACTCAAACTGGCATCTGGCAATACTATACGCATTTTAAGATAAAGTGAACCCGCCCGATTTAAAATTCGTAGCCGATGTTATGCTCGGGAAACTCAGCCGCTGGTTGCGCCTGCTGGGATATGATACCACATATTCTCCTCGGAAAGAGGATAATCAGCTTTTATATGAAGCCCTCACCCAGGAACGGATATTGCTAACCAGGGACCGGGAACTGGCCTTTAAAGGAGGCAAGAAAGCGGTGCTAATCGAATCCGATCAGATATTCCGGCAGATTGATCAATTAAAGAAAGAGTTAAACATAAAACTGGAGCCTCAATATAACCGTTGTCCAGTATGTAATTATCCGCTTGAAAATATAAACAAAAAAGAAATCCGCGAACTGGTGCCTTCCTATACCTACAAAACTCATGAACTGTTTAAAATTTGTCCGGGATGCTCCAGAATTTACTGGGAAGGTTCTCATAAGGATTTAATAAACAGGTTATTAAATCAGAAATTAGGATATCATCCGGAAAATTGATGCTTTCTTTGATCCTGTATTTCCGGTTTTTTTAATAATGTTTTTTTTGTTTTTAGTCTTTGAAAGAGGAGGCACTTAGGTTGAACGTCAATTCGATACATAATTGGGATATAAGTTATAAAACCGCCAGGGAGCTGCAAAAGACGCTGGCCGGTAGGGTCCAATTAGTCAACCTGCGCAGCAAGCCATCTACTATAGCAGGAGCGGATGTCGCTTATTCCAAACAGATGGGGCTTTCTTTCGGAGCAGCTGTACTTATGGCATATCCATCCCTCGAAGTAAAGTGCATCTATACTCACTGTGAACCTACTGCCTGGCCCTATATACCCGGGCTTCTAAGTTTCCGGGAAGCGCCGGTACTCCTGTCCATCTTCAGCCGAATAAAAGAAAAGGTCGATCTGGTTTTTGTTGATGGTCAAGGCATAGCACATCCACGGGGTCTTGGACTGGCTTCGCATCTCGGGTTGTTCCTTGATCTGCCGGTAGTCGGCTGCGCAAAAAGCAGACTGATCGGAGAATACGATGTTTTGGACCTTCAGCGGGGCAATCGAAGCCCCCTGATCTATCATGATAATTTAGTAGGATACGTATTATGCACGAGGGATAATGTAAAGCCCCTATTCATTTCAAGCGGGAATTTAATCACCCCGGAGGAAGCCTGCGCATATACACTGGCATGCTGCCGGGGATACCGTCTGCCCGAACCCACCCGGCAGGCTGACCACCAGGTTGCTCTTTTTAAAAAGAAAATTGTAGATGAAATGGACTCCCCCAAAT
>JAFGGQ010000002.1 GCA_016930435.1 bacterium | reverse complement strand
TAACAGAGTTTATTAAACATCTGCTGAAATCGAAAAGAAAAAATATACATCTTCGTCTTAAAGACTGGTTTCGGGGATATCTGGGCCTCGGTTTGATGCAGTACATGCAGGGTAAATCCAGACCTTTGCCCTGCGCAGCAGGTACCGACTTCTTCTTTGTTGACCCCTGGGGTAAAATACTTGCCTGTAACGGTTCAAAAGAACCGCTGGTGATGGGTGATTTAAACCGGCAGTCATTTCAGGAAATATGGAATAGTACTGAAGCATCGAAAGTTCGCGAAAAAGTAGCAGTGTGTGACCGGAATTGCTGGATGATGGGTTCTGCTGTTCCGGCTTTAAGAAAAAATCTGGGACACGCCATTAAATGGGTACTGTCTAATAAAACAAAATTACTATTGGGAAAAGAAATTTCCTTGATATAGATGAAAAATAAAGAGCATTCTGCGGAAAAAATAAAAATCTGCCATCTTGGTATAAAGGGTTTGCCTTCTAAAGGGGGAGCTGAAAGGGTGGCAGAAGCAATCATAAATCGCCTCGCTCGAAATAGAGAGAAATATGAACTTTATGTTTACACGATGCAGGGTTACAGCGCAGGATACGTGCCCCCGGCTAACGTGCATCTGATAAATATCCCTGTTTTTAAAGGCAAGCATCTGCGACCCCTGACCCTGGGATTATTATCCGCACTTCATGCCCTTTTTAAAGGGAACTATAATCTGGTTCATCTGCATAATGTGGAAATGTCTTTTACCCTGCCATTGCTCCGATTGCGTTACAAGGTCATAACTACCAGCCATGGGTATCAGGTGAGACCTAAATGGAGCCCTATAGTAAAAATAATCTGGCAGCTAATGGATATTCCCTTTCTCTGGATATCCAATATAGCTACTGCAGTCTCCTCAAGCCATCAGGATTACTATTATAAAAAATACAAAAAAAATGTAGTCTATATCCCAAATGGAACCGAAAATTTGCCGGTTAATAAGGAAAAAGCACGAAGCTTGCTGCAAAAATATGGTATTGTGAACAAACCTTTTCTGCTGCTTGCAGCGGGAAGGATAATCCCATCAAAAGGATGCCACTTTGCTCTCAAGGCTTACCTTAATATGAAAATCGATATGCCGTTTGTTATTGTCGGTGACCTTGATCAAGTCCCGGAGTACACCCGGGAATTAAAAAGAATGGGAAAGGACAAGGTGACATTCATACCCCTTATAGAAGAAAAAGATGTTCTTTTTGGATTGATCAGCTTAGCCCGGCTATTTATATTTCCCTCTACAATGGAAGCCTCCTCAATGGCCTTGTTGGAAGTTGCATCTCTGGGAGTTCCATTGCTGGCTAGCGATATACCTGAAAATCTTGCTTTGATGAAAGACCATACAAATTATTTCAAATCCGGGAAAATTATAGACCTTGAAAACAAGTTAAAGTATTGCCTTGAGAATCTTTCAGAACTTCGGGAAAAAGCCTTGCAGACCCAAGAGTGGGTCAGGAAAAATTACGATTGGGATCATATTACCCGTCAATATGAAAAACTGTATAAGAATTTAATGGATCCGGAATAATGCTTTAATCCTGAAGCTGGTCAAGAAGCTTGTCGATACTATCCCTGATATGAGTATCCTTTTTTAATCTACCCTCAACAAGATTACACGCATGCAGAACCGTGGAATGGTCTCTTCCTCCAAATTGCAGGCCTATGATCTTGAGGGTGTTTCCGGTCAGTTTCCGGGACAGGTACATGGCAACCTGCCGGGCAAGGGCAACCTCTTTGGTCCGGATCTTCTGGGACAGAGAATTGGGAGAAAGGGCAAAATGACCGGCTACCTTCTTCTGAATCTCCTGTATAGTTATCGATTTTATGGGATTGGTCTGATAATGGGAGACCACCTCCCGGGCTAAATCCACCGTAAATGGCTGCCCACTAATAGAAGCAAAGGCAACCAGTCGGATCAAAGAACCCTCTAACTCCCGAATATTGGAATTGATGTTCTGGGCTAAATAAGCAAGCACTTCTGGAGGTAATTCTATACCGTCGAACTTGGCTTTTTTATACAGGATAGCCATTCTCATCTCGTAATCGGGGGGCCTGATATCCACGATTAAACCCCATTTGAAACGGGATAATAAACGCTCAGTCAACCCGGTGATCTGTCCGGGGGAAGTGTCGGAGGTGAGCACAAGCTGCTTGCCCTTCTGATGCAGTGCGTTGAAAATATGGAAAAATTCACTCTGAATGCCCTCTTTACCGCTGAAAAAATGCACATCATCGATGAGTAGAACATCCAGATTTTTATAAAAACGGTCAAATTCCTGTGTAGTATTGTTCATCAGGGAGCCAATGAATTCGTTAGTGAAGCGCTCACTGGTTACATAAATTACCTTTTTCTTGCTATTTTCCTCGTTAACGAAATGCCCAATGGCCTGAAGAAGATGGGTTTTTCCCAGACCCACTCCGCCGTAAATGAAGAGGGGATTGTATTTGTTCGATCCCGGTTTCTCAGATATCGCAAGTGCTGCAGCATGCGCAAATTGATTGGAATTTCCCACAACGAAATTGTCAAAGGTGTAACGGGGATTGAAGTGGCGATCACTTATCTTGGAATCGTTATCATAACCTGTAATATGATTACCAGCAGGGGTGGAATAGGCCAAATTGCCATCGCCCTTGTCAATAGCCAGGGTAATCTCCAGAGGAAGCCCCAGAATTTTTTGTACCGCAGCCTGCAGTATCTCGAAATAATGCTGCTCAATCCAATCGGCAGTGAATTGGTCCTTGAGTTTGATGGTCAACCTTTCGGTGTCCAGGTGAACTATCTCGGTGGACCGAAACCAGGTCTTAAAACTCTGCCGGTTTATCTGGCTCTTGATTTCATCAAGGCAGATCTCCCAAAATCTCTTCGGATCATTAAACATCAAAAAAAGCAACCCTTAATCTATTTTTCAGTAAGATTCGTTATTTAAAAAGGTTAAGTCGATTGATTGAAGATATTACTTCAAATAAACTCAATAAAAGATTGACATACCCTGCTTTCTATATTAACGTAACATTATTATGATTACTTGTCAATTAATCTGGTCCCTAATTTGTAAAATACAAAATACTACTCGTCCATAAATTGTCAAGAGAATTTTCTTTTTTTTTAGCGCTTCTATAACTGCTTAAATACCATTATAATAGGAGCATTTATGAAATTTAGTACAAAAGAACATATATTATCAATTATTTATTCGTTTGTCAATATTTATTATTAATATCATGAATTCTAATGATTTATTATAACATTATTATGCATATTTGTCAATGTATTTTAGGCAGCTTCTGAAAACACATGTATCAACCTCATATCTATGACATTTACTAAATTAACTTGATTTTTTTTGAGCTGTATTTAAATTTCATTTCAATATCATATTAAAACCAAAAACTTGATTGTTAATATATCAATATTGGAGGGCGAATGGCAATACATTTTTACAATACATTCTCTAAAATGAAAGAGGAATTTAAACCCATTGAACCTGGTATAGCCCGTATTTACACCTGCGGGCCAACCGTTTACGATTACGCTCACCTTGGTAATTACAGAGCCTATATGTTCGAAGACTTGCTTCGAAGGGTATTGAAATTCAATGGCTTAAAGGTTATCCAGGTGATGAACATTACTGATATTGATGATAAAACCATCAAGGGCTCAAAGGATAGAGGAATTCCATTGTCCGAATATACAGCACGTTATATAAAAGCCTTTTTTGCAGATTTAAAAACTCTGGGAATAGAAAAAGCTGAAGTTTATCCAAAGGCTACAGACCATATACCGGAGATGGTATCGCTGGTGAAAACACTAATGGATAAAGGATATGCTTACCAGGGTGAAGATGGCTCTATTTATTTCCGCATCGCTAAATTTGAACCCTATGGAAAATTATCAGGCAAGAAGATCAACGAGTTGAAATGTGGCTATAGGATCAGTTCCGATGATTATAGTAAAGAAGAAGCAAGCGATTTTGCTCTATGGAAGGGGTGGACCCCTCAGGATGGTAATGTTTTTTGGGAGACCGAACTGGGGAAGGGCAGACCGGGATGGCACATCGAATGTTCTGCTATGTCGATGAAATATTTGGGTTCCCACTTCGATATCCATTGCGGTGGTATCGACAATATTTTCCCTCACCATGAAAATGAGATTGCGCAGTCTGAAGCGGCAACCGGGCAGAAATTTGTAAATTACTGGCTCCATTGTGCGCATCTTATGGTGGAGGGAGAGAAGATGAGTAAAAGCCTGGGTAATTTCTGGACACTCCGGGAGGTGCTGGACAAGGGATATGATCCTCGGACTATCCGGTTTACACTGCTTTCAACCCACTATCGTCAACCCCTGAATTTTACTCTGGAAGGGGCTCATGCCTCCAAGGAATCCCTGAACAGATTATATGATTTCATCAATATGCTGCAAAGGGTGAAGAAACCTGAAGGTAAATCAGGGGAGACGATTAATGCTCTTGTGGAAAATACCAGGGAAAAGTTCAAAGAAAATTTGAACAACGACCTCAATATCTCCGGAGCAATTGGAACCATCTTCGAGATGATCAAACAGGTTTATCTTATATCAAAAAAGAATGAACTTAACCAAGCCGAAGCACAGCTAATATTAGACCTTATCGGGGAAATGGATACTGTGCTGGGGGTGCTTCCCTCCAAGGAAGAAACCCTCTCACAGGAGGTCTTAACCCGGATCAAGCTCAGAGAAGAGGCCCGTCAGAGCAAAGATTGGGCTCTGGCTGACCAGATTCGCGACGAATTGCTGGAGATGGGAATAGTGCTCGAGGATACCCGGGAAGGGACAATCTGGAAAAAAAGATAGACCCGTTCTTACTTGATCAGTAAAATCACTCCTCCAAGAATAGCTGCCAGGTATAATCCGGAATCTATTGCCAATTCAGCGTAAGTAGTCTTGGTTATCCGGATGACATTGTAATATATAGCATATAGGAGATAATAAACCGGTAGTAATATTAATAGCAGATAAGACCATTCCAGAAATCTAAAAGCCACCCCCAGGACAATGGTCAGAATGGAAAGTACGAACAATATCCCAAGAATTATATTGGTTTTAAAATATCCTATGATAATGGGTATGCTTTTTCTTTTCAGGATCATATCTGAGTCAAAGTCCTTAAAACTGAATAGTATAGCTCTGATCAGTGAGATAGATCCCAGAAAGACAAGGGGAATGATCCAGTATTCTAACCGGGGTCGTGACCATACGATAGGGATAAATACGCTGATATAAGCATAGCCGACTGCGGTTGTGATGTCCTTGGAAGTCGTGATCTTTTCGGATGGCAGGATGGCTAACAGTTGGAATATTCGTTGGGTGAGCCTGGGTGAGGAAAGGACAATTCCTCCCAAGATTGCCAGAATGACAAGGATCAGTATCAATAATCCATTAAGGGAGGCCAGTAGAATTGTCAGGATGGCGCTTACCACCATGGTGATAAGAAGGGGAACTTTAAACTCCTTGAAGAAATGCAGCCTGTGGGGATCACCCAAAGCGTTGCCTTGCCAATCGTATGTATTGTAAAGTATGAACATTTCAAGAGCATAAAAAAATGATAACGCAACTATGGAAGCATTAATTCGCTGATTTATCATAACAAGGGACAGAAAGGTGAGACAAGCCACTCCGCCAGCTTTAAAAAGGTTTGACTGCAGCATGAAATACCCCAAAAACTTCACAACCGGGATCTTGAAAAAGGATAAGTGGGGTTCGTTGATGATCTCCAATTTTTCAACCACCTTGGACATTATCCAGTTAGGGGTAGACGCTCCGGCAGTAACCCCGACGCTCCTGTAATTAGCAAAGTCAATATTTTTGAGTTCTTCTGCGGTTTCAACCCAATAGGAAGGCTTACCGGTCCCCTTGGCTATTTCAAAGAGGCGCTTGGTATTAGCGCTGTTTTTGCCACCAACAATTATTAGCATATCGACCTCTGGCGCTAATTTCTTGACCTCTTCCTGGCGGCTGGAAGTGGAATCACAAAGGGTATCCAGGACCAGAGCATAAGGGAACTTTTTCTTGATGTATTCAGTCAAATGCTCAAAGTCGGAACGGTTCAGCGTGGTTTGACCAAGTACGCATATCTTCTCTAATTCAGGCAGCCCGGCTACCTCCGTTTCGCTATTCAGGATATAACCACTCTCAATGCCCCCCATAATGGCTTCAACTTCAGCATGACCGGCATCTCCTATCAATACTATGGTATATCCCTCATAATTGAATTTTTTCGCTAATGCCTGTACCCTGGCTACTTTCGGACAGGTAGCGTCGCGGAGCAGCGCCTTGCTTTCCTGAAGCTGCCGCCTAATACCCGCTGAAACACCATGAGACCGGATAATAACCAAATCCTTATCCGTAATCTGATCCAGATCCAAGGTCGGATGAATGTTCTTTTCCTTTAATAATTCTATGGTCTGCGGATTATGGATCAGGGGGCCCCAGGTATAAATGTTAGCATAATCCAACTCATCCGAAGCCTGAATTACCGATTCAATAGCCCTTTTAACCCCCATGCAGAATCCAGCAGTTTTTGCTACCTTGACTTCCATATTTACACTATTTTAATGTTCTTTTACAATCAAAATATAATGCTGCTATGTTTTGTCAATCCATTAACCATTATATTTAAAGGTGGACCTTAAATCCTGATGTGGTATTATCAAGACAAAACCAAAATAAGTATTGATAATTTAAAAAGCCCGGTTACATTATAAGTTAAATTAATATTAGAATCCATGAGGGCTATATGCTGACCGTCAATATATGGGAAATGATTATTTTGGCCATTTTACAGGGGTTGAGTGAGTTTCTTCCCATTTCCAGCTCAGGACATCTGGTAATTTTGGAAAGCCTGCTGGGAATACAAAAAGATAACATCACCCTGGAAATAGCCCTGCATTTTGGGACGCTATTAGCTATCCTTATTGTTTTTTGGGATGATATACGCATGATTTTGAAAAAGTTCTTCCGGCTTAAGCAATTCCAGGAAGACCAGGAGGTTAGATTGTTCTATTATATCATTTTGGCGAGCGTTCCCGCTGCACTTGTAGGTATCCTGGCCAAAAAGCCTCTGGAACAGCTCTTTGGAATGCCCCGCCTGACAGCTTTGATGCTGATACTGACAGGGTTATTTTTGCTGCTTACCCGGGTCTTTAATAAAACTCCCCGAAAAGAATTGAGTTTTCCTATGGCGTTCCTTATCGGGATTGCCCAGGCTGTAGCCATTATACCCGGTATATCCCGCTCCGGAATGACTGTGGGAACCTCACGAATGCTGGGTTTAAGCCCACAAAGATCCGTTTCCTTTTCTTTTTTGCTGGCCATTCCGGCTATCTCCGGAGCAGCTATTCTGGAGGTTCTTTCCATACGGCAAGGTACATTCAAAGCTATCAACCTGCCAATTTACCTAACCGGTGTAATAGTTGCTATGGCGGTTGGGATTGTTGCCCTGAAACTGCTTATTAAATTTGTCCAAAAAGAAAAACTTTACGTATTTGGTATTTACTGTTTGTTTATTGGATTGTTTTTTTTATTTTTGTACTGATGATATAATTTACAATAATAAGGTTGGGAGGATTGAGTGACCAATTTTGTTCATCTCCATAATCATACCGAATATAGTTTGCTGGATGGAGCATGCCGGATAGATGATATGATCCGCAAAGCCCTGGAATATAATATGCCAGCCTTAGCTATAACAGACCATGGGAATATGTTTGCAGCGGTGGAATTCTATTCAAAGTGTGAAAAAGAAGGCCTTAAACCTATTATCGGGCAGGAGTGTTATATCTCACCCGGACCGATGAAACTGAAGAAAGCCATTAAAAATGCCCCATCCGGCGGCTATCACTTGATACTCTTAGCGGCAAACCTGGAGGGTTATAAGAACCTCCTAAAGATTTCTTCAGCCGGTTATACCGATGGATTTTATTATAAACCACGAATCGACAAGCAGTACCTTGCTGAGCATTCCCAGGGACTGATAGCGTTGTCAGGTTGTCTGAAGGGGGAGATCCCTTCGTTTCTGCTCCGAAATCAGTATGATCAGGCCAAGGAGGTACTGAGAGAGTACCTGGATTTCTTTGACCGGGAAAATTTCTATCTGGAACTGCAAAATCATGGTCTGCCTGAACAACCGCCAGTTAATGAAGGCTTACTTCAGCTATCCAACGAAATGGGGGTTAAGGTAGTTGCCACTAATGATGTGCATTACCTTAGCTTTGGCGATAATAAGTTCCACGATGTCCTGCTTTGTATTCAGACCGGGAAAACCATGAAGGATGAAAAGCGTCTCAAATTCAATTCAGACCAATTTTATTTCAAATCTCCCGCAGAGATGAACGAATTATTCGAGGGCTTGCCTCAAGCCCTGGAAAATACACTTGAAATTGCAGGTAAGATTGATCTGCGTCTGAAATTGGGGACCCCTATGCTTCCGGAATTCCCTTTGCCTGAAGGGTTTCAGGATATCAATCAGTATCTCAGGCATAATGCCATGGAGGGGCTCAAAAAGAAATATAACCCGGTTACGCCGGATTTGGAGAAGCGATTGGATTATGAATTTGATGTGATCAAGAGGATGAATTTCGCCGGGTACTTTGCTATCGTAGCCGATTTCACATCGAAAGCGCGTGAGAAAAATATCCGTGTCGGGCCCGGCAGAGGCTCGGCAACGGGCTCCCTGGTCTCATATTGCCTGGGGATCACCGACGTGGACCCTATACGCTATAATCTCCTTTTCGAAAGGTTTCTCAATCCGGACCGGGAATCCTTCCCTGACATCGATATCGATTTTGCGGATCGCCAAAGAGGAGCGATCATCGATTATGTCAAGGAGAAGTATAAACCTGAGAACGTAACACAAATCATTACTTTCGGGACGATGGCTGCCCGGGCGGCAATTAAGGATGTAGGAAGGGTGCTGGGTCACCCATATAATTTTACCGACCAGATCGCTAAATTGGTGCCCCCTATAGTTGGAATTACAATCCAGGAAGCCCTGAAAAACTCATCCGAACTCAAGGAAATGATGGATACTGACCAGGATGTTAAGGAGATCATCGACTATGCTCAGAAACTGGAAGGCCTTCCCCGTCATGCCTCGGTACATGCAGCGGGGGTCTTGATCACACCCGGCAACCTTACTGACTATGTCCCGCTGTTTAAAACCAATAAGGACGAAATCACCACACAGTATGATAAGAACATCCTGGAAGCCATCGGACTCTTGAAAATGGATTTTCTTGGACTGAAAACCTTGACTATTATTGACGATACACTTGAATTGATTAGGCAGAATCAGGGCAAAGTAGTGGATGTGGATAATCTTAAATTGGATGACCGAAAGACCTTTGAGTTACTTTCCCGGGGTGAAACCCAGGCAGTATTCCAGTTTGAAAGCGAGGGGATGAAGAAATATCTGAAGAAGCTCAAACCCGATAATATCGAGGATATGATTGTACTCAACGCTCTCTATCGTCCTGGCCCCATGAAGATGATCGATGAGTACATTCTCCGCAAACATGGTCAAAAGCGGATCACTTATCCCCATCCATGTTTAGAGGAGGTACTGAAGGAGACTTACGGTATTTTTATCTACCAGGAACAGGTGATGCTTGCTGCGCAGCGTATCGCTGAATTCACACCGGGTGAAGCGGATCTGATGCGCCGGGCTATGGGAAAGAAAAAATTTGAGATCATGCATAAGATGCAAAAAGACTTTTTAGCGCGTTCAAAGGTGAATAATATCCCTGAAAAAAGCGCGAAGGAAATTTTCGAGTTAATGGAGGAATTCTGCGGGTATGGTTTCAACAAATCCCATTCTGCCGCTTATGCTCTTGTAGCATATCAAACCGCCTATTTGAAAGCCCATTTCCCGGTGGAATTCCTGGCCGCCAGCCTCACCTCCGAGATAGGTGGAAAACCCGAAAAGATCTTTGGATTGCTTGAAGAGTGTTCGCTAAGAGGGGTAGAAGTACTGTCCCCAGATATAAATAAAAGCTTTGCCAACTTCACCGTCGAGAACGGAAAGATAAGGTTCGGCCTTGCCGCAATTAAAAATCTGGGCTATTCAGCCATTGATTCTATCCTTGAAGCCCGTAAGGGGATAGAAAAGTTCGCTAATATTTTTGAATTTTGCGAAAAGGTAGATCTTCGATTAGTGAACAAGAAAGCTCTGGAAAACCTGATAGCCAGTGGGGCATTGGATTCCATGAAAAGCGGCAGTCGGGCACAGCTTACCGCAATTATTGAAGAAGCCCAGAATTGGGGGACAAAAAAACAGGAAAACCTCCATTCCGATCAGATCTCCTTGTTCGAGGACGGCTCGGGTCAATCAACAATCGTATATCCTGACCTACCGGATGTGGAACCCTGGCACCTTAATGAACTGTTGGCTAATGAAAAGGCTGCATTGGGATTTTACTTCTCCGGCCACCCCCTGGGTAAATTCGAAGACGAGCTGAAAGCATTTACCTCCTATACTTCCTCTGAACTACAGGGATTGAATCCCAATAAACCGGTATCTATTGGAGGGACAATCACCCAGGTTAAGTCTATCATCACCAAGAAAGGCGATAGCATGGCATTTGCGAATCTGGAAGATTTCGAAGGCCGTGTCGAACTCTGTTTCTTTCCCGCTATCTACGATAAATTCCAGTTACATGTATATGAAGATAATATGGTCTGGATACAGGGCAATATCTCCTACCGGGGTTCCAGGGAGCCCAAGGTGGTTGTTGAAAAACTAGTACCCCTGGAAGACATCAGGGCCTCCATGACCAGTTATCTTGATATCAGGATTCATGTAGATCAGGTCCGTGATGAGGATATTAAACTGATTAAAAAGACCCTACTCGCTAATAAAGGGGATAAACCCCTTCGTATCCATGTCGTAATGCCTGAAAAAACGTATATTGCGGTCTCCCGTAAATATTCATCAGATGCAAGCTTTCAATTGGTCCGTAAACTTAGAGAGATTATCGATAGTGAAAATATTTGGTTATCATAATGTTATAATAATAAGCTAAACTAATATTTTATATATTTTAACTAAGTTACTATAGATTAATAAGATATGAAATATATAATAAGTACTGCTAAATACAGGCTATTGTTTTGCCTCATCGTATCC
>JAFGGQ010000041.1 GCA_016930435.1 bacterium | reverse complement strand
GCTTGATCCAGAATCCATTAGACGATTGGGGATTGAAGTTTGATCTGCGGGAGGGAAAAGCAAATTTTTTCAATGGTCTTGTTGGCTATATACCCGGTGTGGGTTCTGAAGAGGGTCAGCTAACCGGTACTGCTGAGCTGATAATGCACAACCTTTGGGGAACCATGAGGGGAATTCAGCTCAAATGGTTAGCCCGTGGCGAACAAGGCAGCGAGATGATGGTGCAATACCGGGAGCCCTGGTTGCTGGGAGGTCCGCTTTCCCTGGAGTTCACCTTCTCTCAGTATAAACAGGATAGCACCTATACACAGCAGGATTGGGAAATCTCATCCTGTTTTCCACTGACCTTTTTTTCCGACCTGAACATGGGTTTATCTTACCAGGAAATAACTCCGGATTCCATCGGGATTTATGTTTACAGAATCCCCCGTAGTCGTAGCTGGATGCTGAATTGCGGTTATAATCTTGACCTTTTTGACCGTCCCTTCAATCCCCGAACCGGAGGGAATCTGGACATTGATCTCTATTTACTGAACCGAAGCCGGGGTGGGCCGGATATTCTCTTTACCGGAAACCTTGAAAGAAACCTGTTGCAGTTTAAGGTGGAAACAACTGCCCGGCAGGCTATTGGGCTCTTCCCATCTCAAGTGCTTTATGCCCGGGGGACCTGGAAATCTTATTTGGTGAAGGGTGATGAAATACCACCCTCTGACCGGTACCGCCTGGGAGGCACTACTACACTAAGGGGCTACAAGGACCAGCAATTTATGGGCTCCAAAATTGCTTATGGCAGCCTTGAGTACCGCTTGCATTTTGGGGAGCATTCCCGTGTCTTCGGATTTCTGGATGGGGCCTGGTTCGAATCATCACGGGGATATTACAAATGGGGATATGGGATAGGAATTCGGATCCGGTCGGATGTGGGTATTGTCGGCGTCGATTATGGGCTTGGGGAGGGCCGGTCAGTTACATCCGGAATCATACATTTCAGTTGGGAAGCCCAGTGGTAAAATAAAGTAGTAAAGAATAAACCCGTCAAATCTTTCAATCCGAAAAATACATTTCAATTTAATTTTGTAATTGATTATCTGAATTGCAAAGTGCTAAGAAAATTTTAACTGGTTTTTACAATCCATAATATAAAAGAATCCTGAGAGGCTCGTAAAAATCTATTCTATTGACCCATCGCTTCTATATTAGCAATCTACACCGATAATTCTGGGGGGACGGACTTAGGTTATATAAAAAAAGGGGCCCCATAATTATGGAGCCCCCTTGATTATCGGGATCAGAATCTACTTTATTTTAATAAAAGTAATTTTTGGGTGGTATGGTATTCTGCTGCTTCCATTCTGCACCAGTAAATTCCGGCGGGGATCTCACTGGCATCATAAAGAAGGGTAAAACGTCCAGCAGGATGTTGTTTCCTGACAACCAGTGCCTGGATCTCTTTGCCCAAAATATCGTAGATGCTGATTTTTACCGGTCCGACTTCCGGTACCTCGTATGAGATCCGTGTGGAAGCATTGAACGGATTGGGGTAAGCAGGATAAAGCTGATACTGATAAGGTACTTTGTTTTCATCAATACCAATACTATAGCCCACTTCAAGGAAGATAATTGTGGAATCTGCTTCATCATAATAGTCCCAGCAGATGATTATTAATTTGTAAAGACCCAATTCACCTGAATCGGGCGCCCAGAATAAGCTTGCTGAGCCGTTACCACTATCGTAGAAATCGATATTTGCGGTATCGGCCCAATAATGGGTATCGCCGATCTGGTCCCATAGATAGAAATCAATTAAGATGGTATCCCTCTCCCCCTCCAGGATATCCTGGTCGGAGGATGTGATATGGAAGCCTATAGCATCTCCGGGTGGATATACGTTCAGGTAAATACTTTCCGGAAATACAGAGGTGAGTGTAGGGGGATTATTGATATTGAGAACATCGATTGGGATCTTCCAGATTAAGGGATCGAATATGCCTCCACCGTAAGTCATATCCAATGGATTGTCGCTCTCAACTGATAATATTAACGAATCCTGTCCGTTATCCATGTCTCCGGTCACCCATTGGAAATGGTATATTGTGGAATCAGCGGTTCGGAATGTTTCGAAGAAAGTAGCGCCAGCAGGCATGTACATAGGATTGATGATGGGTTGGCCAGTGATCCACCTACCGAACCAGGGGTTATGACCGCACCATGCTACAACATCATGGTCCATGATCTCCCCTTCGGTGCATTCCCACGGCTCATTATCTATAGGGTCTGTCAGTCCGTTAGCTCCCAGGTAATTTTCCCATGCCGGGCCGCTCCATGAATTTTCGGCGCTTACAAATTTCATTTCACCGAACTGGTGTGTGATTATAGGACCGGTGGGTGCTGGAGGATCGTATGAGAGATTGATGGTATAGGTTGCGCTGGACTGTTCGCCATCACATGGCCATCCGGTCACGCAGAAGGTATATGTTACGCTGCCCCCTGCAGGGATGGTTCCACCCATTGCGGGTGGTGGGACGTGGTTTGGTCCGGAAGGCAGTGGAGTGCCACCACTGAAGGAGAACCCTACATTTACATTAGTTAACGGGCTTGAGCCGTTATTCTTCACGGTTACGGTGAAGCATACTGTTTGTTCGCAAGGGACTGTAACTCTCATTGGGTAGGAGAGTTTGGCGCTTTTTCCGCCGCCGCCACCTCCCCCGCCGCCACCGCGGCGGCCACCACCACCGCCACCACCCCCGGGCAAGCCTCCCCTGCCACCGGGAGTAGGCCCACGGCCAAAAGCGTACCACCAGTCCTCGGTCTCACCATAACCCCAACCGCCACCCGGATTCTGCCCCTGCCAGGGAACACTTATAGCCGCATCGGTTAAACTTACCCTCAACCAAACCGGGAATAAAAGAAGATCGTTGCCGAAACCGAATCCACCAAAACTAAATGCCAAAGTAGTATCCGCCGGCAGATTGACCACCTTGTTCTGAACAACCCAGTTCTGGTCGGGCATTCCATCCCAGTCCAAATCATTGTCCACATCAATCAATACGTTTACGTATATGTCATGAGTCGGATCATGGGTGGAATTGGTTGTTATAGGTACCGTAACCGCCGCTGGTGCGGGGATCCCTATCAAAAGAACAAAGATAAAAGGTTGCCCGTCATCAAGATCATTATCAGCAACCAGAGCATTCGCCTCCAGGGTTGTGGTGTTGGAACGGGGAGTAACCTGGGGATAACTTAACCAGTATGTTGAAGTTGAACCAAGAGAATGATAAGGACCATTTGAAGCCGATAGAGAAGGGAAGGTTGCCGTATGACTCCACCAAAAAGTGCCATCCGGAGCATCCCCATAATCACCCATCTGGGCAATGCCAAAACTAAATAACATCATTAGAACAAACAAAATACACAGTATCTTTTTCATGATTTTCCTCCTGATTTATTATTAGAATCTGTTTTATAAAATAGCCTATAACCGTTATTAGTTAGCGATTCTTTTTGTTATTCTAATGCTTATAGAAATCCGTCTAAAAAGAACCTCTTATAAGGAGACGCTCCCTCTACTTTGTAAATACAAGGCAAAAATCCCTTATCTAAAAAAGCTATGACCGGAGTTAATTCACCTATTCCCTCACACCAGTCTAAATTACCATAATGTATTATCGATAAAATATTAATAGTTTTATTAACTAAAGTCAACTATTTTTTTAGTAAAAGTATATGATAATACAATATAATTACCCAATCAGCCTGAAATCATTAACGAAATCCTCTTTTAGTCTCATACAGGAAACAAACTGAAAGCACCCCCTGCCAAATCAACCAGGATTAAAATCACAGACAAATAATTCATTTTTTTATAGAAATTATTTCTATTGTCTGAAAGATGATGTTATATTAAATTAAAAAATCCGCTTGCCAAATCAGGGTACCTGGTATTAAATTTCATATTCAAGTGGGGTTGAAATTACCAAGGAGGTATTCCGTTGGCCGATCAGTCTGAAGAGGTTCTAAAAAAGATCGAGGAATTGCGTAAAGCTATCCGGCATCACAATTACCTATATTATGTGAAGGATTCACCGGAACTCTCTGATACAGAATATGATCTTTTATTCGATGAGTTGTCTCGATTAGAGGCTCAGTATCCCGAGTTTATTACTCCTGATTCCCCCACCCAGAAGGTTGGTGCTGAACCTTTAGAGTCCTTCGGAGTATTAGAGCATCGCGTCCCTATGCTAAGCTTAAGCAAGGTCAATACTGAGCAGGAGTTCCGTGATTTTCATCGCCGGGTAACTGAGCTGCTGGGCTATTCAGCGGATACTGAATTGGAATATGTTGCGGAACCCAAGTTAGATGGGCTATCAATAGAGCTTGTTTATGAAAAGGGCATTCTTACCTCGGCCTCTACCCGGGGAGACGGTGTACGGGGTGAGGAAGTCACCAATAATGTAAAGACGATCCGTTCCATTCCTCTAAGCCTATTTCAAGAATCCGGCTCGTCCCCCCCCTTGATAGAAATCCGGGGCGAGGTGATCTACCATAAGGATGATTTTAACCGTTTAAACCGGCAGAGGGAAGCGGATGGGAAACCCCTATTCGCCAATCCCCGGAATGCCGCGGCGGGGTCTTTGAGGCAGCTTGATCCAGGGATTACGCGACGCCGTCCCCTGGACGCCTTCTTTTATGACCTGGGCACTATTGAAGGTATTACCCTTCAAACACATTATGAGCAGCTGGAGTTGATCTCCAGCCTGGGCTTAAAAACTATACCACACTATGTATTATGCCATAATGTGAACGACATTGTCAATTATTTTAAGAAAATCGAAGGGATACGTGAAGCTTTAAACTTCGAGATAGATGGTGTAGTGATCAAGGTAAATAAACTTGATTACCAGATCTCCCTTGGGGAGCTCTCCCGTTCCCCCCGCTGGGCGGTAGCCTGGAAATTTGTCCCGGAGGAGAGCACCACGGTCCTGAAAGATGTTGTCTGGAACGTGGGTAGGACAGGCGCAGTTACTCCGGTAGCCATCCTAGACCCGGTTCAGGTTGGAGGCGTAGAAGTAAAGAGAGCATCCCTTCATAATGAGGATGAACTGCAAAGGAAGGGGGTCAAAATAGGCGATACAGTGGTTATCCGCCGGGCTGGGGATGTTATCCCTGAGGTCATTAAACCATTGACAGAAATGAGAACCGGTGTTGAAATAGAAATAGAGATACCCACCCATTGTCCGGTATGTCATAGTACTTTGGTGCGCCCCGATGGAGAAGTCATCCGCCGATGCCCCAATGTGTCCTGCCCGGCCCAGGTCGCCGAATCCATTATTCACTTCGCTTCTAAAGGAGGGATGGATATTGATGGACTGGGTCCCAAGCTGATACTTCAGATGCTGGAAAAGGGCATTATTAAAGATGCTGCAGATCTATATTTCCTGAAGAAAGCGGACCTGATACCCATGGAGAGAATGGGGGATAAACTGGCTCAGAATATTATCGATTCTATCCAGGCGAGCAAAAATACCACATTCTCCAGATTGATCTATGCGCTGGGTATCCGGAACGTTGGGGAACATCTGGCCAAAGTACTGGAATCCCATTTTAGTTCAATGGAAGAGCTCAAGAACACCCCCCAGGAAGAGCTACAGGCAATCGATGAGATCGGACCTATAGTCGGTGAAAGTATAAACTTTTTCTTTCAGGATAAACAAAATTTAAATCTTCTGGATAAACTTTTCAAAGCAGGAGTAACTTTTAAGGTTGCTGAAAAGGCCCAAATTCAGGAATTGACGGGCAAAACCTTCGTTCTGACAGGTGCGCTGGAGCACTTAACCAGGGACAAGGCTAAAGCCGAAATTGAAAACAGAGGCGGTAAGGTTACATCCTCCGTAAGCAAGAAAACCGATTACGTTGTAGTGGGCGCTGATCCCGGTTCAAAGTACGATAAAGCCCTTGAATTAAAGGTAACCACGATTTCCGAAGAAGAGTTTCTTGAGATGCTGGGTTAAAACCTTTTTTCCCGGAATTAAACCAATCTCTGCTATTTAAGCTGTTATGGAAAAACCAAACAAGAAGAAATGAAATGTGCATCTAACGGCAAAACCTTAATGGAATATCGATTCTGAGAATCCTGATGTTATATAAATATATTGACAAGATATTAAATATATGATATAATTATGAAAAAACAGGTAAAGCACTATAAGCTCTGGGCAGTATTCTTCATGGAATTACTGCTGTTGTTTTCTTTACTGCTTTTTATCCCTTTTATACTGGATAAGCTTTATACCCTGTCTTTAATCCCGGAATTGCCATTTTTAAGATTACTTGCAAGTCTCGATGAACATCTGCATTTCGCCCCTAAAATATTAGCCGGAGTTCTGGGCATAGCAATCATTGGGGCAGCAATAATTGTGGAGTTGGCCGCTAATCGCTACACTTCAAAAGCAGTGGACCTGTTTATCGAGGATAAGACCAGTCTTCACATATTGGGTCTCTTTATAATCAGTTGTCTGCACTCTTTATGGGCACCAATCCTTTCCGCCCATCAGCAAAGTCCCTTCACGAACCTTCTGAACATTTTACTATTAACTGCTTCCTTTATGCTTATTATGCCTTATGGGGTTCATCTCTTTCACTTTCTGAAACCGGGGAACATGCTGCAAAAGCTCGGCGGTTCTGTTCGGACTATCCTGGATGAGAAGATGAATCCATACGATGATATTTCATTAAAGAGCAATCAGTATAAGGTTATCGATGGGATAGGGAGCATATCGGATATAGGATTAAATGAAATTCATAACAATGATCGCAGTATAGTCTTCCTGACGGTCGATGCCCTTGAGCAGATCCTGTTGGATTACATAGAGATAAAGAAGCAACTTCCCCCTGCCTGGTTCTCAGTTTCAGAGATATCGGAGGGGGACCCGGATTTTATGAACCTTACCGAAGATGCCTTTAGATTAATAGAGAGGCGAAAGTTGTGGTTCGACCGGAAGGTGTTGAATCAGTTGTCTCTCCTATACCGGGAAACACTCGAAAAGGATTATGGTGTCAATAAACGGATATCCATGGCTTTGCGAAGGGTGGGCGTAAAGGCGGCACTCTGGCAGGATTATGGGACTCTGGATTATGTAGTAAGTACCTTCAGCCTAATGCTCTATATTTCAATTAGCAGTGGGGGTGTCCAGCCGGCGTATAATGCTCTTTTTCAATACCGCATTTTTGCTGAAGCCTTAGCGGAACAGGGTCTGGAAGACCAGTTAATTCAGACAGGTGAGAATTCTCGTTTTTACGGGCAATTAGCCGACCGGCATAAAATGCCCTTGATCCATGAGTTCGCCGCATTTAATCTTGGAGATATAATCCGCAGGGTTTACTTGAGTTCTTCCCCATCACTGGACCGGCTTCTGGAGATTTTTCTGGCTATGGACCGGCATATTGAAACCGGAGATAGCGAACACACAACCCGCATAGTAAGAAAGGCTCAGGCTAAATTAGCCGCTTTTTTTCTGAACCAGAATGCGGAACACTACGCCCGTACGATCTTCCAGAAAATGAAATCGGATCCCCTTCCCCGGTTGATCTCCATTAAAGAAGAGCTTGTTGAGGGGAAAAACGAGTGCTGTTACCTGATCGACCCGCTGGTCAACCTCTATTTTATGGATACCCAGGAAAAGATAGCCCTGGAAAGGTTTTTTAGTTGGTTTGCTGAATAATGAAGAGTAAACGTTTTTACAGAAGGGTTATTCGGCCTTTCAAGAATAATCTGATATATCTTTTTGCCAGAGCCTTGATCTGGTATTTAAATCTGATTTCCCGCCAAAAAGCCCTGCGGTTCGGAGCCCTTGGGGGAAGAATACTATTCAGGCTACTAAAAAGAACCCGGATAAAAACCATTAGGAATATTCAAAAGGGATTGTCATCATCAATTGCTGATGCTTCGGATATTGCCTTGGATTGCTTCATCTCCGCTGGCAAGAATTTAGTGGATTCAATCAGAATGGCGTCCCGGTCCGGCCAGGAGGTTTTAAAGCTGATCGAGATCCGGGGGCTTGAACATTTTGTTAGTTTATATGAACAGGGCAGTGGAATAATAGTGATCACCGGCCATCTGGGTTGCTTTGAGATGGTACCCGCTTTTTTTACCTACAGTGGTTACAAGGTCGCGGTAATAGCCCGGGAAATGTATGATCCTCGCCTGGACCGGAGATTACTATCCAACCGGGAACGCGCCGGGATCAAGGTTATTGAAGCCCGGAATTCCCCTAAAACCTTGTTACGGTTATTACGGCAGGGTTATGCTGTTGGTTTTCTAATGGACCTGGAAAGCCGGGCGGTATCCTGCAAAAGGGTAAACTTTCTGAACCACTGGGTTAAGGTCCCGGTGGGGCCGGTCAAACTTGCCATCCATAGCGGATTACCCATGCTACCTATGAACATCTATCGCAAGCCCGATGACCGGTTTGTATTGGAGGTTCACCCACCCATGCAGATTATACCCGGAAATGACCGGGAAGAACAACTCCGGGCAAATATGGACATAGCCCTGAAAGCGCTTGAAAAGATGATCAGGGCTAAACCCTCGGAATGGGTCTGGATGAACTCAAAATGGGATGATTTTTCTGCCTGATGCTTAACCGCACATACACTTTAAACTTGTTGACAGTCTGACTTTTCCCAATATATTTGAAGGTAAATCGGATAATCATTAGGAAAGAGGTTTTTTCATGAAGAAAATACTATGTCTTATTAGCTTTCTTATCCTGTCAATGACTGTAGTAGGACTCTGGGGAGCGACCATAAAGCCCGATAGTTATTCAAGGAAAGAATACCTTGAAACCGGTGAAACAAGTTATATTTATTATTCTTTAACTTCAAGAGAACCGCTGGAAGCCAAACTCAGGGGTCCATTCAGGATTAAGGTTTACATCAGAGTCCTGAAGGAAGACCAAAATGCTCAATTTTCAGTGGCAATTGATGGCGCCCCAATTAAGAACGGAAATATTGAAAAAGCTATCAGCCGGAGTAATAAATTCCGCAATTACAAATCCGATGTCACTACTGCTGAAGTATTCTATGTAAAGGTCCCGGAAGGAGAGCACACCCTGAGTATAAGCACTGAAAAAGACAAACGGCTTTTTACGCGGCTGGTTAAACTTCCGGAAGAGAAGGTACATTTTGCCCCATCTGATTATAAGCAGGCCCTTAACCTGATAGTGAATGAAAAGGAGTACACCTATTTTCTTTGCGACAGAGAGTACCCGGTGGAGTTGACCTTGATCGGCCCGACCACACTGGAGGTCTTTGCCCGATTGAATTATTATGATAATATGACCGGGTCACAGCATTTTACAATCATTGTCGAAAAAGATAACCAGCCCTCATATAATCTCAAGCTTGAGACCATTCCTTCTGAATTATCCTACTACAAAGAGGACAAGGGAATCTTACCATCCAAGGCTGAAAAATTCGAGATAAAGCTCGATAAGGGAACTCATACCTATCATTTTTATTTGGGCGATACAGCGGCAAGTACTGCTGGTTTGAGGTTTTTTGTGCCGAAAAGTGCTCTGACAAGGTAAATAAAAAAGTTTATGCAAAGTTCCATAAAAGACCGGTTGATCCTTGTTTTTCTGGACCTCCTTGGCAGTCAAATTGCTTTCTGGGTATGGACCAATCTACGGTTTAAAACCTTTTTTAATCCCATAGATATAATCCCCTCTGTAATTTTCAGTTTATTCTGGTTGATGCTCTTTACCCTTTTAGGGTTGTATGACCGACCGAACTGGGAGACCTCCAAGCTGGATGAATTCATAAACCTTATCAAAGCTGCTTTTCTGGGGATACTGATTATCTTCTTTTTAGTTCAAGCGGATCTGACCAAAGTGGGCCTTTACATTTATGGTGGCAGCCTTATTCTATGTGTTTTCCTTTTCCGGCTAATCTATCGTGGGGTAGTGAAACGTATGCGTGTAAAAGGTATTTGGCTAAGGAACTCGGTGATCATTGGCCAAACCCCCGAGGGGATTAAACTGGAGAAGAACCTTAAAGCCAATCCCGAGCTTGGTTACCGGGTTATCGGGTTTGTAACCCCGCGGGGTGAGGGTCAGAAAGCCGTTGATAATCTTCCGGTATTAGGGCACCTGGAGGCTCTTGCCCGTATTGTTAAGGAGCATAATGTCCAGGAGATTCTGATCGCTTATTCATCCAAAGAACATGATTTTATTCTAAAGATCATGGGTTACTGTGCCAGTTATCCAGTGGAATTCAAGATAATTCCGGATTTTTATGACCTTATCTCCGGGCATAAAACTACCCAGATACATGGTGTACCACTTATCAAGCTATTTCCGGAACCCTTTAATCTACTTCAACGTGTAGCCAAGCGTATTATCGATATTATCATCCCCTGGGCCGTGGTATTATCCCTGGCGCCCTTGTGGATAGTAGTTATGGTGGCTATCAAGCTGGATTCACCGGGTCCGGTATTATTCCGTCAGATCCGGGTAGGGAAGCACGGCAGACGGTTTACTTGCTATAAATTCCGGTCCATGCATAAGGATGCGGAGAAAAATACCGGGCCGGTTTGGGCTTCACGGGGTGATCCCCGGATCACCAGGGTGGGGAGGTTTCTTCGAATTTCCCGGCTGGATGAAATACCTCAGTTCATTAATGTATTGAGGGGGGAGATGAGTCTGGTAGGCCCGAGGCCCGAACGGCCCCATTTTGTAAGACAATTACGCCAGGAATTTCCACTCTATATGAAGCGATTGAATATTAAGCCCGGAATAACCGGCTGGGCACAGGTTAAACATAAATATGACGTATCCCTGGACGATGTCCGGGAAAAACTCAAATACGATCTCTATTATATCGAGAATTTCTCGCTTTTATTTGATATCAAAATCATTGCCCGTACCGCCTGGGTGGCCCTCACCGGGCACGGAGCTCATTGAGAAAGCCCGGTCACTAAAAAATTGCTTCGTGATGATCTCCGCAGAGCGTTCAGCCGCGCCCGGCGCCCCCAGTTTAATGCGCACCTCCTCCAGACCAGTTCTCATTGCGGCAAGTTTTGAACCGTCATTCCAATACTCCAATACCTTATCAATAAGATTCGCCGGGGTAAGGTCCCTTTGAATAAGCTCAGGAATAACCATCCTGCCAGCTACCAGGTTCACCAGTGAAACATAGGGGATTTTCAGCAACCGTTTGGCAATATGGTAGGTCCAGAAATCTGTACTATACACAGAAACCATAGGTAGGTTCAAGAGGGCGCATTCCAGGGTGGCGCTACCCGATGCCACTATCCCAAAATCGGCATAAGATTCTACCTCATGAGCGCAACCCCTCAGCAATTTGACGTTTTTCAGGCTTCCCGGAATAAAATGCTCAAGCATTTCCATGGGAAGGCCGGGCGCTACTGGTATGACACCATAAAGATCCGGTATCCTCCGGGAAAGGCCGGCAAATGCCTCGATCATTAAGGGAAATATTTTTATGATCTCCCGGCGGCGTGAACCAGGAAGCAGAGCAAAAAAATGTCCGGGCAACTGGTTTCTATTAACGAACTCTTCCCTTGTCTGACCGGGTTTCACCAGGTCAACAAAGGGATGACCATTATAGTGAGTATTACTAATCCCCCTTTGCCGAAAATAATCTTCTTCAAAGGGTAAAATGGGGAGATTTAGATCCACATACCTCCGAATCTTCTTGATCCGCCAACTCCGCCATACCCATACCTGAGGGGAAACATAATAGACAATTCTGCAATCAAGGGCTTTTAACCGGGGAGCCAGCCTCAAATTAAAATCGGGGCAATCGGTCAAAATGGCCACCCGGGTGCCCCGCTTTTTGACCTCTTTCAGGAGCTTTGCCCGAATCCTTAATAGCTGGGGGATTGCTCTCAGGATCCCTCCAAAACCAATAATGGCTAAAGACCCGCTATCAAAAAGAAGCTCCACTCCAGCTTTCTGCAGATTTTCTCCTCCAATTCCGAAAAATTCCAGCTCCCTATTCCGGGCTCTGAGATTATTCACCAGTTGGGAAGCCAATAAATCCCCGGAAGCCTCACCGGTTACAACCAGTACCTGCTCTTTCATTGATCAATACTATTGAAGGTAAAGGGGTCTTATATTTACTGTTCTATTTGCGAAGATATTTCAGCCGCTAAGCTGACCGATCTTAGTGCTTCTTTCCCGGAAATAATGGGCTCTCTCCCAGACCCTATGGATTCCGCAAAATGGAGTAATTCACCCTCGATAGCATCGTTAGGGACTACCTCCGGGTTATACACGTAAAACTTCTGGTCACAATCTTTAAGGTCCACCAGTTCGGCTGAACAGGAACCATCCATCGAATGGTTTTGAGTGGCTACCAGTTGAAAATTTCGTGCTGCCATATCAATAGAAATGTAGGAACCCTCCTGGAATACTCTGAATTTGCGTAAGTTGACCAAGGATATGCGGCTGGCGGTTAAATTTGCTGATGATCCATTTTCAAAGCGCAACCGCGCGCTGGCAATATCACACAATTTCGAAACCACAGGAGCCCCTGAAACTATCATACTGGTTACCCGTGTTGGGATCAAGCTAAGTGCCAGGTCGATATCGTGAATCATCAGATCAAATATAACATTGATATCGGTACTCCTTGGGTTATATGTACACAATCGGTGCGCCTCGATGAAGTATGGCGTCCTGATATGTTTTCGGGCAACCTGGAAAGCGGGATTAAAGCGTTCAGTATGGCCTACCTGGAGGATCAGTTTTTGTCTTTCGGCCAAAGCCACAATATCCTTAGCATAATTTAAATTATCTGTCAATGGTTTTTCAACGAGTAGATGCTTCCCGGCGGTCAGTACCTGCATTCCGATCTTGTGGTGAGAACTGGTAGGGGTTGCTATGACTACTGCTTCGCAAGCCTTCAGCAGTTCTTCGATAGAATTGAAATTGTGTATTCTTAGCTTTCCGGTGATCTCCTCGGCCCGGTCCCTGTCCAGATCATAGCCTCCGACCAGGTCGAAGGTTTCCAGACGTGCCAAGGTTCGTGAGTGGAACCAGCCCAGGTGTCCTAATCCTATTACTGCAATTTTAATTCCCATATTTTCCCTTTATTTATTAACGTCCATAATTTTAACATCTTTATTAAATATAAAGACCTCTTCCTCGGGAGTATCGGTACTGATATTAAAAAGCTGAATTTCATGTTCATAATTTGAAAATTCCCGCCAGGTAGCTTTATAAGGAAGATAATCATCTCCAAACCAGATCTTGAACCGTTTAATATTGACTTCGCCGCTTTTCATCTTACCGCTGAGGATCAGTGAGCCGTTAGTTTCTTCTTCAGTAAGTTCATAGTTCTTCCTGAGTGAATGCCATAGCGAATCCAATCCTAAAACGGTTTGAGCATTTGACAAGGTTCTCTGGGCAGCTTCTTCTCCCTCCCTGAATATAGTTATGAATTTGCCATCGGATACTATCAACTCTTCGTCTGATTCAAACCTGAAACGATTACCGCTGATATAAAGTTTGCCTTTATGGATCAGAGTATCAATGTCGGTAATGGTGGTTTTTATGAAATCACACTGAAGGTTATCGAGTCGTGGCAGTTTTTCCTCGATCTTCAGGTTTTGAGGCCAAAGGGTTAGGCAAATTCCAAATACCAGGGTGCATATTATTATTATTTTCATTGTCATCTAATTTAAAATAAGTTGAGCTTAATATAAAGGTTAGTTTCAATAATGCAAAGTGAAAATTGAATACTGTTTTTCTTCTTCATGGTGTGATTCGGGTTCCCGTTTCGCCCCTGAGTGCTCTGTCAATAGCTTGGGGAGTAGTGATCAGTGCCTCTTTGCCCCCTTTTCTCAGGTAATCAAGTATAGCCTGGATTTTAGGGGCCATGCTTCCCTTGGCAAAATGACCGGCCTTCAGGTATTTTTCCGCTTCGCTGGAGGTGGTTCGCAGAAGTGGGGTTTGGTCGGGTTTGTTGAAATTAAGGTAAACCGTCTCAACAGCTGTGGAGATCAGAAAAAGGTCCGCCTTGAGCCGGGAGGCCAGAAGGGATGTCGCGTAATCTTTATCGATAACTGCTTCCACGCCCTTAAGCATTTTATTCTCTTCTATTACCGGTATTCCTCCTCCCCCCGCGGCTATGACCACAAAGCGGTTTTTCAGGAGGTTTTTAATGGCATCAATCTCGATTATTTTAAGGGGCTTAGGGGAAGGAATAACCCTGCGCCAACCACGTCCTGCATCTTCCGCAATGTCCCACTTTCGTTCCCGGCGATAACGTTCCGCTTCATGTTGGTCATAAAATGGCCCGATCGGCTTGGTGGGATTAAGGAATGCCGGGTCATTTTTACTGACCACCACCTGGGTAATCACGGTCACTACCTTCTTAGTGATACCACGCCTCTTGAATTCATTATCCATAGCCATCTGTATGTTATAGCCAATGGAACCCTGAGTGTCCGCTCCGCAGGAATCCACAGGAACCGTATGAATATAGTATTTTGAAAGTTCAGAGCGCAGCAGGATGAATCCGATCTGAGGCCCATTGCCATGTGTTATAACCATCTCGTATCCATGCTCGATCAGGTTGGCCAGATGCGATACGGTCTCCGCTACGGCCTGATACTGGTCCGGTACTGTCTGGTGATTTTTGTCTTTGATAAGTGAATTTCCGCCAATAGCCACTACTGCTAACTTTGACATATATTCTCCATTTTAGGTTTAATCGTCAGCACATCGGAAGCCCAGGTTGCTTACACCGTTCCCGGGAGCGTTGAGCTGTCTTTTGGCGCAGCGGAGGTCTTTAATCTCGCTGGTGTAGCTGCCTCCCCGGATGACCTTGTGTATGCCGGATGACGGGGGGTTGTGGGGATCGCTGTATTCAGCATACCAATCCCCGGTCCATTCCCAAGCATTTCCTGCCATATCATAGCAGCCATAAGAACTAACATTATTTTCGGTATAGAATTCCTCATTGATATGACCATCAAAAAACCCCACCGGGGTGCTTCTTGGAGTGCTATGATACTCGTAAGGGTCGTTGCTTATACTATAATTAGCATAACTTCCATCGATATAATCTGTATAAGGGATTGTACTTTTCCAGGGGTAAATATAACCTACTCCTATTCCTTCAAGTTCTCCGAACTCGGTACTGGTTCCCCGGGCTGCCTTTTCCCATTCCGCCTCAGTAGCTAACCGTTTCCCATAATAGGCAGCATAAGCCTGAGCGCCATACCAGGTTACATGGACTACCGGGAAGTCTTCCCTGCCGCTATCGGCTTCAAATAAGCCTCCCCCGAAGTCTATCTCCCGGCTGGTACTTCCTGTACCATAATAGGTGAACTCACCCGATGAATCATAAACAAAATCACCGTCCGCGACTATTATTCCCTCAGCGTAAGCGCTATTAAGAAAATCAGCGTATTGTTGATTGGTAACCTCGAAGACATCAAGGTAGAAGCTATCCACCCAGACCGGGTTGCCGGGATGAACTGCACCCTCCTCGCCATACCCATCGGGATAGTTGCCCATTACAAAATAGCCTCCAGGTATGAGCACCATCCCCTCATGATTACTATGAGGACTGGGTTTTTTGTTTTCATCATCACACCCCATTAACAAAAAAATAAGTAAAAACAATATTCCGTATTTCTTCATAGTTTAACCGTTTTTAATACAAAAAGTTAAGAACGATGGGTTAATATATTCAAATCCGGTCAAATGTCAATGATAATTGGGTATTCACCATTCCGTGCTCATGGTAAGGGCCATCACCGCTTTCTGGATATGCAAACGGTTCTCGGCAATATCATAGATCAGTGAACGTTCACCTGAAGCCACTTCGTCTGTTACCTCGTGTTTCCGGTCAACTGGCATGGGATGAATGAAATACGCGTTATTGGTGTGCCTCATTTTTTCATGGTCGCAGATCCATTCCGGGTGGGTAAGTGCCTGCTTTATTTCCTTCTGTTTATCGAATCCATTATCGTAGGCGCGGGGGCTCATCCAGTTGCGGGAATAGACAACATCTGCTCCCCGGTAGCATTCCAGAGGGTCATGGGATATACTGAAACTCCCCCCATTATTTTGACAATTCTTTTTAGTTAATGCTATAACATCAGGGTCCAGATCGTAGCCATCAGGGTAAGCAAGAACGATATTCATGCCCATTCGGGAATTAATCAGCAGGCTTTCCTGCACGGAGCACCAGGATCGTGCCAGGGCTCCATGTCCCCAGTACTGCAGGAGTGTTTTCCCCCTCATATCCTCACTGATATTCTCCCTCATTCCCATCACGTCGGCGAGACCCTGGAAGGGATGAAACTTATCGTCCGCCATGTTTAATACCGGGATATTCGCCCAACTGGCATATTCGCGTAAGAACTCATCACCATCACCGTATTTTGCGATCCTGTCCTCTAATATTCGGATACCTATCCCTACAGCATAACGGCTCATAACTTTTGCGGCATCTTCGATAGTTTCACCTGCGGTATTCGAGCTTTTGAGCCGCATCGATCCGGGCTCCAGAAATTGGGCATGTCCTCCCAACTCCGTTGCTGCTGCTTCAAATGACTGACGCGTACGGACTGAAGGATTGTAAAAAAACATCAAAAAGGTTCGGTGTAATAATAACTCGGTGTATTTGGGTGAGTAGCGGTGTTCTTTCATCTTACGGGCAAGTCTGAGAATTTCCTCAAGTTCATCCCGCTCCCAATCCTGGGTACAGATCAAATCCCGGCCATAATATCTCTGTTGTTCCACTACGCCTCCTTATAACTCCAAAACCCTGCTTAAAAGGGATTGATATGCGTTTTACTTTTGAGGGTTATAACCCAAGCCAGTTATGATTTTCAAGGCTTCTTCCCGGGGATCTTCCCCCTCATATTCGATCTCCACAATCTTGGTTTCCAGATTGATATCCAATCCCTTTATATTTTCAATCTGGTTCAGTCCCTTGGTGATTGCATGGACGCAATGCTGGCAGGTCATATCAGGGACTTTTATCCGTATGGTATTTTCGGTATCGGTCAAGACAAGCTCCCTACTCTTAATTCTTTTAATTTTAGTGCTAATATATGTAGATACAATCAAAGCGGCAAGGATAATTGAGGCGAATATTTTTACTATCTCTGGAATCAGTTTCCCATGTGACATTATGTGCGATATATGAGGCAATCCTGCGAAATCCCAGGTGATATTCAGGGCGTAACCCAGTAATATTCCGCAAAGGATTAGGATGATAAGATAAAGTAGCACCGTCTTTTTCCCCAGGTACTTAACCAGAATGGTCAATGAAGTAGCATTGGTTGCGGGTCCCGTCAGCAAGAAAACGAATCCTGCGCCAGGGCTTAAACCCTTCATCAGAAGTGCAGCTACGATTGGAATGGAACCGGTTGCGCAAACGTAGATAGGAATCCCTATAAAAAGCATCACCAACATGGATAAAAATTGATTATCCAGATATCTTTCGAAAAGGCTGGCCGGGATCAGGAAGGTTATTATTCCCCCTACGATGACCCCTATGAAAACCCATTTGCCCGAATCCTCCAGTAGATCCCAGAAACCATACTTGATTATCCCCGATATTTTCTCCCACAGGGTATGGTGATGAGGTTCTTCAGAACCGCAAACGGCGCAAGAATTATCCACGCAGACCGGCTCCTCATCAATTTCTTCTTTGGGAATAAATAACAGTGTAGCGATGCCGGCGACAAATGCAGTAATAAATGAGCCGACTATCCTGAAGATTGTAAATACCAGTCCCAGCAAGGAGTAAGTGGCCATAATGGAATCCACCCCGGAAGTGGGTGTTGAGATCAGGAAGGAAAGCACGGAGGCTTTGCTGGCGCCCTGTTTGCGGAGGGAAATGGCCATAGGAAGCACTCCACACGAACAGAGCGGCAGGGGAATCCCTATCAGGCTCGCCTTAACTATGGAACATACGTTTGCTTTGCCCAGATGCTTATAGATCAACCCGCTTGGAAAGATGATATGGATTACACCGGCAAAGAAAAATCCAAGGAGTAGATAAAAGGCCATTTCATTAAATAGCTGAACTGTTGCCTCCAGAATCCCCCAGATATATTGCCCTATTACTACCATAATAGTCCTTATATTTGGTATTTTGTTTTAACCATTTGGGTGAAAACTCATGTTTTGGGTTTATTTATATAATACCATAATTTACAATAAGCTGGGAGGTTTCGCTATAGTTTTTTTATATTTAACACCGAATGCAGGTATCATATTCTTTATTTTCCCCCTTCCGGCCTTCGTACCTCAGCACCACGGATTAGGGGGAACAAAGATTCCCAGAAATAAAAGTTGATATGCCTAATTTGCTAAATTTCCAGATTTTTCCCTTCCCCCCTCTCGCAGGGGGGAAGTGGCCCGAGCTTCTCGGGACGAAAGGGGGAATCAAATTGCAAATATAAAATCAATCTCAAATATT
>JAFGGQ010000040.1 GCA_016930435.1 bacterium | reverse complement strand
GCCCCCTGTCGGGGAAGAGGTTAAGATCAATCCCAAGAATATTTTGAATATCTTCATCAATGAGCGGGGTGGCATTTTAATCGATAAGGATGTGGTTGAGCTGAAAGATATTAGAAGTATTGTAGAACAGCGAATTGCTGAGAATGATAAACTAATTGTTTCCATTCAAATGGATAAAAATGCTACCTACCGAATGATGATCGACGTACTGGATGAAGCAAAATTAGCTGAAGCCCCCAAAATCTCACTTGCTGTACCTGAATTTTAAGGAGGAATGAAGATGAAATTTGGACAAAAGGCGAAAGCTTCCTCCAAGATCCCTACCGCTTCGCTTGCGGATATTGTTTTTCTGCTTTTGATATTTTTCATTACCGTGTCTGTTTTTAAGGAATATGTGGGTCTTCAGGTAAAATTGCCTCCGGCTAAGGCTACGCAGAAGATAGAAGCCAAGCGTTTAATCTCCTATATCTGGATTAATAAAGAAAAAAATATCACTATTGATGACATGGATGTAGTTCATATTGCCGCCATAAAATCCATTATTTCCAGGAAAATTATGGAGAACCCGGCGATTATCGTTTCCATCAGGGCAGATGAAGATGTGCAGTATGGATATGTGGCCAGGGTAATAGAGGAGTTGAAGGAAGCCCAGGCTTTAAGGGTAAATTTTGCAACAACCTCAGAACGATAGAAGGGAGATGAATAGTGAAATATTCTGACCCAAAAGCTGATTTAAGAACCCAGTATCCCAATGCCTACCGGAAATCTTTGATCATTTCCCTGCTGGCCATTCTTCTCCTTTCACTGACCTGTGTGGAAGTCGCCGTGAAATCAATCGAGACTCCGGAGTATCAGACCACCATCAACATAGAGGATATTCCCATAACCAAGCAGAAAGTGGAACAGAAGCAGCAACCACAGCGACAGGCAGCGCCCATTGTGGCTGAAGAGGAGGAAGTACCCGATACGGTAACTATTGAGGATACTGAACTGGAACCGGTCGATGAATACGAACCCCCGGTGATCGAGACACCGGAGATTGTGGAATTCTATGCTTTGGAAAAACCACCCCAGGTGCTGAAGAGGGTGAACCCGGTATATCCGGATTTTGCCCGGCGATCGGAAACTGAAGGTGCTGTGCTGGTGGAAGTGATCATCGATACGGATGGTACGGTTGAAAATGCTAAAGTGATCCAGGCCCGTCCCGAGGGATTCTTTGAAGAGGCTGCTATCACAGCCGCTAAACAGTGGATCTTTACCGCTGCTGAACAGAGAGGAAAAGCGGTAAAGGTACGATACCAGATCCCCATTGAATTCAGGCTTAATTAGAAACTTATCCTCTATCGAACTTGTTCACTTGTTTTACAGGCTTCCCGGTATTTGCTTTCTTCACAGTTTATACAAGTCCCGTTTTTAAACAATGTCTCATTCAGTAAAAAAACTATTTAGTGGATAATTTCTAATGAAGATCGGGATCATCGGCGGCAGCAACCTAAAAGACCACAGTCTTTTCCAGGATTATAACAGGATGCCTTTTTCCAATGATTATGGAAAAGGGGAATTACTCCAAAAAGGAGATGTCTCCGTTCTCCTGCGCCACGGCACGCGAGGCAATATCCCCCCTCATCAGATCAATTACTGTGCCAATCTTAAGGCCTTGCAGGAAACGGGAGTGGAGAAGATTTTTGCTTTTTCTTCAGTGGGCAGTCTGAAGCCATATCTTAAACCGGGAACCCTGTTGGTAGCTAACGATTACATCCATCTTTGGAATATACCCACTTTCCATGACCGGGATTGTTATCATGTAGTTCCTGAATTGGATTGTAAGATTGCTGAATATCTTATCCTTATTTGTGAAAAATTGGGTTACCAATGTTATCCGGAAGGGGTTTATATTCAAACTTGCGGCCCACGCTACGAAACACGGGCGGAGATAAATATCCTTAAGGATTATGCCCATGTAGTAGGTATGACCTCTGCTTCTGAAGCTACTCTTGCCCGGGAAGCAGGAATCCCTTATGGGCTCTTGTGCGCTATCGATAACTATGCCCATGGTTTAACCGGAAAAGTCCTGGATGTTGACAAACTGACGCGAACAGCAGAAGATAACAGGATTAAAATTATAAGGATAATTGAGGCTATAATTGCGGATAATTAAGGGAGAATATAGATGAATATATTGATCAGGCATGCGTTGTTGGGAGATGAAGAAAAGGATATCTTGATTTTGGAAAACACGATTAGCAGAATTGCCTCGAATATTGAAGAGCCTGCGGATAAAATAATTGAAGCTCGTGGTAAGGCAGTGTTCCCCTCATTTTTCAATGCTCATACCCATGCGGGAATGACGCTTTTCCGGGGATTTGGTGATGATCTCCCCCTGATGGAATGGCTTGAAACCAGAATATGGCCTTATGAAGCCTTAATTAAAGAGGAAGATGTTTATTGGGGTACCAAATTAGCCTGTTTGGAAATGATAAAAAGTGGCACTACATTTTTTAACGATATGTATTGGTTTTTTCCGGCAGTTGCCCGGGCGGTGGAAGATATGAAAATACGGTCTGCTGTGTCCGCAGTGTTTATCGACCAGTTCGATGATAACCAGGCTCATGAGCAGATCCGGCATAATAAGGAGCTTTTCGGGCAAATGGAACAATACTCTTCACGGATCAGCTTTTCGCTGGGCCCACACGCTCCATATACGGTATCCCTGAAAAGCCTGAAATGGGCCCGGGACTTCGCCGCTGATAATGATATTTTGATTCATATCCATCTTTCCGAAACAGAGGATGAAGTACAGAGATTCGTGAAAGTATATGGAAAGCGACCCTTTGAATACCTCCATGAGATCGGTTTCCTTAGCCCCAGGCTGATAGCGGTGCACACGGTGTGGCTGAATGAACTGGAGATGGATCTTATTGCGGAGAATGGTGTTCACGTAGTCCATAATCCCATATCCAATATGAAATTGGCAGTAGGAAGCAATTTTAAATATCGGGAATTGAAAGAACGGGGAGTGAACATCTGCCTGGGGACCGATGGCGCCGGATCCAATAATAACCTGGATATGATAGAGTCCATGAAGTTCGCTGCCTTATTGCAAAAATTTAGCTATAATGATCCTACCATCCTCCCTGCACTTGAGATATTTAATATGGCTACCTGCAATGGGGCAAAGGCTTTCCGGTTGAATGCCGGTAAGATAGAAGAGGGGAAATTAGCCGATCTTATCCTGGTGGACCTGAATAATCCCAGTATGGTACCAGGCCATAACCACCTTTCAGACCTGGTTTATGCCGCCCATGGGGACTGCGTGGACACCGTGATATGTGATGGCAATATCCTGATGGAGGATCGAAAGGTAGAAGGAGAAGAGGAAATATTGAAAAACGCAAGGAAGGCTGCATTCGATTTCATTTCCCGAAAAAAGTAATAATAACGACATAGATGAGCCTGAACTGAAGAGAAGAGCATCTAATAGAAGATCGATTATTATAAGATAGGAATAAAAAGCGACATTAACAATACGGGAAGCCCATAATAATTATCATATAAGGCTATAAGCTTATTGCAGGGTAAAATGCCTTAATTAAAAATATCTTGACAAAGCCTTAACTGCCTAATAACTTACCTTGAATTTATTGGATACCAGCTATTTTAAAATTTAAAAACGAGGCAGAATTTGCCCTCGTAGCTCAACTGGATAGAGCATCGGACTTCTAATCCGGTGGTTACAGGTTCAAGTCCTGTCGAGGGTAATGTGGTGGGTATAGCTCAATCGGTTAGAGCACTTGGCTGTGGACCAAGAGGTTGCCGGTTCAATTCCGGTTACCCACCCATTAATTAATGGTGGTAAAAAAACCGTTATAAAAAACTTGACAGGTCCTTTCTTTTACTTAAATTTACGCGCCAGTAGCTCAATTTGGATAGAGCATCGGACTTCGGATCCGGTGGTTACAGGTTCAAGTCCTGTCTGGCGTATGTTTTGGTTATTTTGATATTTTTAAAAATGTCCCCATCGACTAGCGGTTAGGTCACGGGCCTTTCAAGCCCGTAGCAGGGGTTCAAATCCCCTTGGGGACATTTTAATTTTACTCTGTTTGTTGTAAACTTACCTGATAATCAATTATATAACTTCTCTGAAAGCTATTTTTACTGTTACTTCAAGTAAAAAAGCTCCACAGCCTGTTCAGTATATCAAGTTTATTAAATAATAAACTCAATTTTTATTGACAAACTCAGAAAATTATTGTACATTTTCACAAAATTATTATACTTTCAAGAAAAGACTAAAAGATGACTTCCAAAGCTCTGGTCAACCATAAGAATGTAGTCATGGATCATAGCGATCCGTTGAATTCCCTGTTGGAGGTTATATCCAAGCTCCGATGGGCCAGGAGTATTCAGGAAAAGTTGCAATTAATCACCGAAGGAGTTGCCCTTTGCGGATGGCAATGGGTGCATCTTTATATCTATGATCCTGATAAAAAACTGATTAAATCTGCTGCATACTGGGGAGCTACAAAAGACCAGATTACTTACCTGGAAAAACACCGCCTTACTATTGACCAGATTGAAAATCTGTTAAGTCCCAAATATGATAAATATAAGATAGGCAGGTGTTATTATATCCCTCATACCGTTCAGGATGAACTTGTTGACAAACTCCATGAAATATCTCTGGGGGGTACGACACCGATGGAAAAACTTCAGGGATGGCACCCCGACGATTTTATGTTCGTTCCCCTGATCGGGAAATATTCAAAAAAGATAATGGGATTAATGAACCTCGATGACCCCGTGAATAGAATAAAACCAAACGAAGCCAGCCTGAGACCGGTCGAATTGTTTATCGATTATGCTTCTTCGGTTATTGAAGAATTCGAGTTCGATCAATATTTTTCTCAAATGAACATGCTTCTTTCCCAGCTATTCAGCGTTTCTCCGATTATGATATTTCTCTCTGATGATGAAGGGAATATAATAAACGCTAATGAGCAAAGCCTCCTGCATTTCGGTTATTCCATGATTGAGATCATCAGAATGAATGAGAAAGACTTATTCGCTGATACCAGGGATTACTTTAATGCAAGGAAAGGCCGTGAGGGGGGCAAAGTATTTAAACAAGAGGTTATTTTTTCCCAGAAGAACCGAAAACAGTTCTGGGGTTACTTAACCACGGTTACGGTCACCAATGAGTTAGGTTCGCTGCAGGGGAATATTATAATGATACTGGATACTACCGAAAGTAAAGTTCTGCAGCAGCAATTAATCCAGGCTGAGAAGCTTGCTGGTATTGGTATTCTGGCTTCTGGAATTGCACACGAGTTGAACAATCCACTTTACGGAATTCTGGGATTAGCTGAAGAAATAATGGCAATTACTGACGATAACGCCATAATCGAACATTCCAGGGATCTGATTGAATACGCTACTCAAGCTGCTGAGATCGTAAAGGACCTTTCAAATTATTCTTATTCCAGCAAGAACGATGTTTCATCTACTGCAAATGTTAATAAGGTTCTCAACACATCTATAAGAATCCTGGACAGGCTGGGTAAATTCAAAGACATAGAAATTGTCAAGGATTTCGTGGAGGTTCCCGAAATAAATGCGAGCTTTAGCGAACTACAACAGCTTTTTATTAATATCCTTAATAATTCAATTGATGCTTTACCCCGTGGTGGTACTATTAATATCAACACCCGTATAGTGGGTAATTTTATCGAAGTTAAAGTGATCGACGATGGCTCCGGTATCACTCAGGATAATCTTAATAAGGTATTCGAGCCCTTTTTTACAACCAAGGGAAATGGTGAGGGTACCGGATTAGGCTTGTTTATCAGTTATAAGATCGCTACCAAGTACAATGGCAATATTGAAATAGAAAACGGACCGGATAAAGGTACTATAATAACGGTAAGGCTTTTAATCAGCAGATAAATTATATACCAATGGAAAAGAAAAGAGTACTGGTCATAGATGATGAAAGGATAGTACGGAAAGTCCTTCAGATCCAACTTTCCACCCTGGGTTATGAGGTTACCGTAACCGGAAATGCCCAGGAAGCCTTTGATGCGCTGAAAGCTGATCAATATAATGCGGTTATCTGCGATATCCGATTGCCCAAACAAAGAGGCGATGAGATTCTCAAGCAGATAGTGCAGGATTATCCCACTCTGCCGGTCATCATGCTCACCGGATTTATTGATGTAGATCTGGCGGTTAGCGTTATGAAACTGGGCGCTTTCGACTACATTAACAAGCCCATCAAACGGGAGAACCTTGCTGTAACCCTAAGCAAGGCAATGAGTTATAAAAATCTCCAGGATGAAAAGATCCGTCTGGAAAAAGAAAATATCAAATACCAGAAGATGCTGGAGCAAAAGGTCAGTGAACGAACTAACGAGTTACGAAAGGCTTTAAAGCGTCTTCAAGCGACTTACGTGGATACGATACGAGCGCTATCCAGCACTATTGAAGCCAAGGATCCTTACATCAGGGGTCATAGTTACAGGGTCAGTCAGTATGCCATTATCATGGCTAAGGAATTTGGAGCCAGTCCCCAGGAACTCTGGGACCTTGAATTCGGAGCACTTCTTCACGATATTGGTAAAGTTACTATAGAAAACCGTATTCTCCATAAGAAAAAGCCATTGACCGACAAGGAAATCCAGATTATTCGCAAGCATCCGGTGGTGGGCGAGAATATTATCAAAAACCTGGATTTCTATCAACAGATACGCCAATATGTGCGTAATCATCATGAATTTTTTAACGGTAAGGGTTACCCCGATGGATTAAAGGGGAAAGAAATACCCCTGTTGGTCCGTATAATCTCCCTTGTAGATGCCTTCGATGCTATGAATTCCGATAGGGCTTACCGTTTAAGGCTGCCCATGGATAAAATCATAAGGATCATTAAGGAGGAAAAGGGGAAACAATTCGGGCCGGAAGTAGTAGAAATGTTCTTTAAAATTAAACTATATGAAAATGAAATACCCTATGAAGGTAGTGAATTATGAATGATTTAACAACACTTAGTCACAATCCCCGGGAGCGTAATGAATTAGATGATTTCCGCTGCCGAATCAGGCTGGAACAATTTGACGGTCCACTGGATCTGCTCCTCTATCTGATCCGGAAAAATGAGATAGATATTTATGATATCCCCATAGTTTATGTAACCAAACAGTATATCGATTATCTGGATATGATGAAGAAGATCAACCTGGACATTGCGGGGGAATATCTGGTGATGGCTGCTACATTACTGGAAATAAAGTCCAGAATGTTGTTGCCTAAGCCCTTATTACTGGAGACCGGTGAGGAGGAAGACCCCCGCAGTGAACTGGTAAATATGCTTCTGGAATATGAAAAATACAAAAATGTAGCGGAACTCCTGAAGTCCAAAGGCGAACAGGAAGAGCAATATTTCTGCCGGGGAAGTTACCCGGAACTGGATTATATGCCTACTGAAACCCCGCTTGCACCTATGAGTATTTATGAACTCCTTCGAATAGCTAATGAGGTCTTCCAGGAGGAAGTGGAAGAGATTCCCGATGTGCTGAGGGAAAGTATCAATGTGGAAGAGCGCATAGAATATATTATGGAGATTATGGAGGCAAAAGAGAAACTACAGTTCCTCGAATTGTTCTCGGGGACTCCTACCCGTATGATCCTGGTTCCGACTTTCGTCGCTATACTTGAGCTGGTTCGCAGACATTGTATCAAACTCAGACAGATCAAGCAATTTGGTAATATTTGGTTATACTTAAACACCCAGAGCAGTTTATGAGTGATAGAACTACAATCGAAGCCCTGATCTTTGCTTCACCGGAAGCCCTTTCCCTGGAAAAGCTATCAGAGATTACCGGGATGAAGCAGGGAGTTATCAAAGACCTGGTTGAAAACCTAAATGAATCCTATGAGAAGGAAAAAAGGGGTTTCAGGATCAGGTTTGTGGCTGGTGGTTATCAGTTTTTCACCATACCTTCATTATCCCCCTATATAAAGAACTTATTCCAAAAAAGAACCCAACCACAGTTAACCCAGGCATCACTGGAGGTTTTGGCTGTGATCGCTATTATGCAACCAGTAACCAAACCTATCGTGGATGTCATCAGAAAGATCGATTCCCGTCATATTATTATATCCCTTCTGGAGAAAGGACTGGTCACGATAAAGGGTCGGGAAAACAAACCCGGACGGCCTTTTTTGTACGGTACTACCTTCAAATTTCTGCAATTATTCGGGCTTAAGGATTTGAATGAATTGCCTAAAGCAGATGAACTGGAACAATTTTTCGAGAAGACCAACTATGGACCCAAGATCGAGGCTGGTGAAAATAAATAAGTATTTGGCTAGCCATTCCTCATTGTCCCGGAGGGAGATAGACCAGTGCATATTTCGGGGAGAGGTTAAGGTTAACGGTTCCCCTGTGGAACTGGGAAGTTCCTTTGATCCCCGATCTGATAGGATCACCCTAAAAGGCCGCCCAATAAAAGAGTTACCTCCGGAAATAAATATCAAACTGCATAAACCAGCGGGATTTATGGTCACCCGCAGTGATCCTAAGCATAGAAAGACAATCTATGATCTGATTACTGTAGAGCAAAAAATAGTACCCGTCGGGCGGCTGGACTATAATAGCTCCGGATTACTGCTCCTTACCAATAATGGTGAATTGCTTTACCGCTTAACCCACCCCAGATTCCGGATAGAGAGGACTTATCGGGTAAAGATATACGGAACTTTTAAGGAAGATGAAATTAGCCTTATGGCTAACGGTATGTTTCTTGATGGAATGCGTTTAAATCCGGTCAAAGTAGTCCGGGTCTCCCCATGGGAAAAGGGAGAGATTGTCCACTTTACCCTCCTGGAAGGCCGAAACCGTGAGGTTCGGAGACTTTGTCAGCTATTTCAACATGATATCAGGGAATTAGAAAGAATTGCCTATGGTGGTGTAGAGCTGAAAAAGCTTAAACCAGGTGAATGGCAACATCTAAGCTCCCGCGAGATCTGGAACTTGAAAAGCCTGGTGGAACTAAAATGAATAACATTAAAGAGCTTCCGATCGGCATTTTTGATTCCGGAGTAGGGGGATTGACAGTAGTCAAGGAACTTCAGGCTCAGTTACCCGGAGAAGCTTTTATTTATTTAGGGGATACTGCCCGTTATCCTTATGGACCCCGTTCTCCGGAAATAATCAAGCAATTTGCCCTGGAATGCTCCAGTTATCTCTTGAAACAACCCCTTAAGGTTCTGATCATCGCCTGCAACACCGCCTCTGCTAACGCAGTGGGATTACTGAGAAAGAACTTCACCTTGCCAATAATCGAAGTGATAACACCAGGAGCACAACTGGCGGCTGAAAGTACCCGGATAGGGAAGGTTGGAATTATTGGCACTACAGCTACTATTCAATCCTCCGCTTATATCAAAGCCCTCCTGAAATTCGATCCTCGGTTGAAAACGTTCTCTCAGGCCTGCCCATTGTTCGTTGCACTGGCTGAAGAGGGCTGGATATCCGGCGAAGTCCCCAAACTGATAACTCAACATTACCTGAAAGACTTGATCAGAGCTCAGATCGATACCCTGATTATGGGCTGCACCCATTATCCATTACTTAAAGCAGTGATTGGTGAAACAATGGGCAAAGAAGTTCAACTTATTGATTCAGCATACGCTACGGTAAATGTTCTAAAAAAATACTTGAAAGAAAACGGGCTTTTATCTGATAGAATAGGACCTTTACCAAATAAGTATTACGTGACAGATGCTCCTGATAGATTCGCCCGAGTAGGCAGCCATTTTCTGAATAAAGAGTTAAATGATGTACAAAAAATTTTTATCGATAAGCAGTCATAGTTTTAATTAACTTGACTGAATAACAAATTCGAATATATTTAAATATGGTTTTATATTATTATATCGTCTAATAAAAAAAGTCGATGTAGTGGTTAAATAAATATTAAGAAATTATCGAAAGGATAAAATGTTAAACAGAAAAAAGTTTATTTTTGGACTAATTGCCCTTTGCTTTGTTATTATTGCTGTAAATCCTTTATGGGCGCAGATTTATACCCCACATATCTCCGGTGTTCAGGTTTCATACGATACACTGTACGGAAATTTTGGAGTTGGGCACTTTGACTTCCGGCGTTTGACCTATGCATATTCCCCACCCGTAGTTCCATGGAGCGAAGGAGCCTCTGAAACCCATTTCGTGATCAATATTGACGGTGTTTATTTTACAAATCATGAATACTATTATTCAGAATGTCCCAGCGCCGTCAATCTGAATCCTTACATCACCGACCACCGCATAGATTATTTCATACCTGAAATCGTTACAACCTGGGACATAAGCGTTGCCGGCGCACCATTTACTATACGGCAGATCCTTACCCCTACATGGTTCGATGAATTAGGTCAGGTCAGAATTGCATATAATATCACCAATAGTGATGCCTTTAGCCATTCTGTAGGCATGAAGCTCTTCATTGATGTCAAGATTGTCCGCCGTGATGATCCCCCTATGCAGGTGGGTATTGCCGTTATCGATACCGGTTCCCTATGGACTTATCCCTATATCCCCTGGTATTATCAGGGCTATGAATTAAGCCCTACTCAACCGGCGGAAAACCTCTCCTGCAGAGGCTACCTGCGCTACGGAGATTGTACCACTCCAGACCATTTCTCCATCGGACAGGCTTATGGACTAAGTACCTTGTGCTGGGATTTCGATGCTAATTTTGACTTTTATGGTCGAATGGGTTCCTCTTATGATGATGTAGGAGTACTGATGCGCTGGGATGTAACTAACCTGGTTGCAGGTGCCTCCCGGGAGTACGTTACATATTACGGATTAGGAGGACCCGTTGAAATTATCCCCGGCCTGAATCTTAATGCTACTGATGAATTGGAATACGTGCCCAGCGCCTGCTCTGTGCCCACTTGTCTGGAAGTATCCGGAACTGCAATTAATAATGATATATATCTGCGCGATTATACCGATGTATTTGTCAGTATCAGATTAAGTGATAATGTTCATTATGAACTGAGAAATGATCCGCCTTATTCATCGGATACCTTGCGATTAACATCTCCTGCCTTTCTACGGCCAAATGAAGCGGGTGGTTTCGCCTGGCTGATATGCCTCACTGATACTACATACTGTACTCCACGAGACCCCGATACAATTTTCTGGGAATCCTATGTTACCGTCCCTGCCGGGGTAGATACCGCTTATGACACTACCTTAATCTATGTGGAGTGCTTCGACCGAACAGCACCAAGCGCCGAAATTATCAGTCCGGAGGGTCATGTGAGCTGTACGGTTGATGAAGATTCCCTGGTGAGGGTGGTTCTGAGGGATGTCGATGGAGTGGCTCATAATTTCACCCGGATGAGAATGTGGAATGCTGATACCAGCATCATCATCGACCGTTTTTTCTCTCCGCGTTGGTTAGTCGTTGGGGATACCCTTTATAAGTTCAAAATCCCCCAGATCTTTCTAACCGGCCATTGCGATACCGTTCATCTTAGCGTAATTCACGCTCAGGATATTTACGAATGTACGATGGAGGATCCCGTTGAAGGCTTTTTTGTGTTGGATTTTCAACCACCCCTGGTTTATTTCGATGACCCCGAATGTGGGGAATCCATTACCGATCCACTGCAACCCTTCCGGATCCAGATTATTGAAGAACCCTGTGGCATTATTGACCCGAACTCTTTTATTGTCAATATAAACGGGGTTGAACATGATATTTTCGATGGGATCTGGGACCCCGACATTTTTATGTTTACCATTATACCCGAAGATTCCCTTGTCAGCGGAGATACTAATAGTGTTTGCATAACCGCTGCAAGCGAT
>JAFGGQ010000039.1 GCA_016930435.1 bacterium | reverse complement strand
TCTCCGCTAACTCCTGAAAACCGTATCCCGAATAATTCATTAAATCCATAAGCAACCTTATCCCTTGATAAATACAGTAATTAAGAATATATATTTACTTAGTAATTACGCAAGTAAAAAGGGAAAGGAAAAAAGGGAAACAACGCAGCCCTATTATTTTTCCTTTTGTAGTTCGACCAGAACTCGGGACAGACTTTCATTCGCTTTATTAATTTCTCCGGCTATCTGTTTCACCTGATCCAATAATGGATCACTACCCTTGGCTTCGGTTTGCTCAAACCACTTATTCAACTTAGCATTGCTTTGTTTGTTGCTTTCGATCCAGGAAATCAGGAGCACCAAGAGCCGTCCCATCTCGCTTGATGGAAAACGCTTGAGTATATCATCAACCATTGCCCGAATATTATTTTCCGGGACAGCTCCGAGTATTTCGTCCACTTCCTCCCCGTTGACAAAAAATTTCTGCATAGGAATACTCATGATCTGAAATTTTCTTGCGGTGCGCTGGTTCTCATCCACATTTATCATACAAAACTTGAACTTCCCATAGTATTCCTCAGCCAGTTTTTCATATATTGGTATAACCATGCGGCAAGGGCCACACCACGGAGCCCAGAAATCAACCTCTGTGGGTAAGTCTGAATTCAAAACCTCTTCCTCAAAATTTTCATCAGTAACCTCGACAATCTTGCTCATTGGGATTCCTCCTTTGTTGTATGGATTTATAAAATTCGCTTTTAATTTCTTGTGTTTTTTTCACTATTTTGACATATCGCGATCGCTAATCGGTTGTACCATATTTATGCTTCAGTTCTTTAATGTAATGCTCCGCATTGACCACTGCGGTAACTGCATTGCCACAAGCGGTTGCAATCTGGCGTATCTGCTCCGATCGTATATCACCCACTGCATAGACCCCCGGTACGGAGGTCTCCATATTATCGTTCGTGACCACATAACCGGCATTATCCAGCTCGACCACCCCTTTTACAAGGTCTGAATTAGGCAAAAAACCCGCATATATGAATACCCCTTCAACCTTTATTTTCCTTCTCTGCCCGGTCTCCCGGTCCATTATGACAATGGAATCGACCATACCCTCTCCTTCTATTGAGACGACCTTATGGTTCAGGAAAAAGCTGGTATTTTCATTGGCCCTTATCCTGTCCTGCAATATTTGTTCCGCGGTCATATAGGGCAGAAATTCAATAAAGGTAAGCTTGCGGACAAATTTTAAAAGAGCTTCTCCTTCCTGAATTCCGGAATTCCCACACCCCACGATAGCGACCTCTTTATCCCGAAACAATGGGCCGTCGCAGGTGGCACAATAGGAAACACCCTTGCCCCTGAATTCAAGCTCACCGGGGACATTGAGCATTTTGGGGAGGCTTCCCGAGGCGATCATCACACTATATGCCTTGTACTCCTGCTTATTAGTCTTAACACTTATACACTTTTCCTCCGGTATTATTTTTTCAACCTCTTCAAATTCATGAATTTCCGTTCCGAATCTCTCTGCCTGCTTCTTCATTTCGTTCATCAATTCCATCCCGTTTACACCATCGGGAAAGCCGGGATAATTTTCCAGCAAATCAGTAGTTGCTGGCAACCCTCCTGTTAGTTGTTTCTCGATCAGCAGCGCCTTAAGCCCTCCCCTTGAAGCATAAATCCCACCTGTAAGCCCGGCTGGACCACCCCCTATGATGATCATGTCGTAATTCATTTATCCCGTCCTGTTTATATTTTTCCCATCTATCTTTCATGGCATAATGCCTGATATATCTCATTTTTCGGGTCATCCGGAAATTTTAGAGATTTTCTTATCAGGCTTACCTCCGCAGTTCTCATTATGATTATATAATTATATCAATGCTTTGGGTTACTTTTTTTACCATCATAATCCCTGATAAAGAGCAGGGGAAAAACAATATCGCTCACGCAACATGGTATCCATACGGCAATAAAAAGAAATACAAAAACTACCACATACTGGAACCATTGTATCGATCCTTTCGCGGACATAATTATATGGAAGAGTGATGCCCAGGTGCTTAATAAAACATGACCGGCGTGGGGAAATTTTGTCCTTGGCCGAAAGTATGCAATTGCCACCCCTGTTAATGCCAATGGATTAATCAACCACCATTTTTCAATAAAGCCTATATGTACTTCCCTGTTTTCCATTCCGAGCAAAAACTCGCCTATAAACGGGATTATCGAGTCACTTAAAGTAGCGATGCCTACCGAACCCAAATAACCTATTACCAGCAGGGTCCCAATGCCACATCTACGGGCCTCTATCGGGCATTTATGGAATTCGTACATTGAGGTTGTGACCAGGGCGCTGAGAAGTACATGGATAGGATGGAGTATATAAAAGATATTGTAAGATACCTCCGAGGACAATTTATGGAAAAAAAACATAATAATTATCCCTGTGGCCGCCCCCGAAATAGTAAAAGGTATATGTTTTTTCAATTCTTTCAAGATTTGTTTAAGCATAAGGATTATCCCGATAGGAAAATTTATTTGAAATAGCCATCAGTACGAAGAAGTTTATTTTTCGACTGACTTCTATGACAGGATCGTATGAATGGATGGGGTTAATTGCTCTGTTGAATAAGAATATATTCATAAATGTGTTCTTTGTCATCAATTTTATCCCAACATTACTCATATTGATATTGAAAATCATTACCAATATAGAGATAGTAGCATTTTTGAAAATGTCAAGGGATTAGTGTCATTTTCACTCAATAATAATTCTTATTTCGGTCGATAATTTCATTTTAAATAAATAACCTTCTTTGTTTGGTACCATTTATTTCCAGCATTTGCCATAATAAAATATACTCCGGACTCAATGGAACTTCCAGGTTTCCAAATCCGTTTTCCTCTATTTATTTCGGAAATTATTCTGCCATTTATATCGTAGATTTCATAACTTGCATTAATAGGACCAGATATATAGCATGAGGAGTTAAAGGGATTGGGGAAGCATAAGATTTCATAAAAGCAGGGGGAGGGCTCCTCCCTGATGATATGTCCGGCGGAATATTCAAATGCGCCGATGTCAATAGCGCTGTCATTCGGGCGTGTCGCTGAGAGGCAATGCCTGATGTAGTGCATTACCGGCAGGTTATCCGGAAGTGTCTCGGGGGCGAGGATAGTACCAGAATCGATGCATGGTGAACCATCCGCCAAGCTGAAATCCTGCGTACCGAAATCTGAGAACCCGGGCTCAGTTCCTTCGAGATTGCCATAATCATTAACCGCGCCGGCAAGGTAGCCATGGCAGTTCACCCACCCCGATTTAAGCCAGTTATTGCGGAGATCGATAGTGCCGGTTTCATCCAGCATAGCCAGATAGCTCCCCGCTGCCGTACTATAAATGATATTGTTCCGGGCGTCGCAGCTTTCTTCACTTGTGGAAAGTCTCACGAGCGTTGTATTGTTCAGGCGAGTGGAGATAATGGTATTATTATAGAGGAAAAGGGTTCCTTTGCGGTAATACGGTTCATAGCCGTTATCGCCTCCGTAGTGAATGATCTGGGAATTGCCCTCCCCTTCGCCCTCTACCAGTATATTTCCATAAACAAAAGTGCTGCGGTAAATAGTGTCGGTGTAGAACTCTTCGTAGTCGCTTTCCACGAGGTCGAGCTGCCTGTTGCCATTCTCGATCCAATTATATCGGATGACAGCGCCGGCGGAGCGGTCCTTCAGGTTATTTCCGCCGCAGCCCTCTCTAAGCGGACCGAAATGATTGAATTGAAACAGTATCCCGTAAGCCTCGGTATAAGTATTATGCTCGTAGAACCGTCCTTCCATACCGTTACCGTAGATGTAATTCCCTTCCAGCACCAGATCGGTGGTCTGATGGCCGCAGAAGAATCCGTTTCCGCAGTCGTGGAATATGCAGTTCCGAATGATAATGTGCTCGCCCTTCTCAACATAGATAGCAGAGCAGTTATTCACATAATCTCCAGCTCCGTAGCGGCCTGTGAATGAGTAAGGAGGCCGGGCGGACTTTATCTCGAGACTCTCGATGATGATATAGGCCGGAAGTGTATCCGGGGGTGAGTTAGCGCCGCCGATCTTTATCACCCCTCGCTCTTCATTCCAGAAATTCAAAAAAGACGGGGTAGTCGCATTACGGCCATCGATAACCGGCAGTCTGCCTGATACGCCGGGAACACCCTTAACCACAATAGGCTGCGTTTCGGTTCCCGCCCTGCAGATTACCCATTTCTCGTGGTAGGAGCTATCCCGGTAATGAATAAATACGGTATCACCCGCGGCGAGAGAATCCCAGCGCACCTCGCTGATTCCGGCGAATTCCATTCTAGGCCCAACATGATAGCCTTCGCCCCATACCGAAAAGGCAGCGACCATAATAACCGGAATAAAGAGCGTTATTAATTTTACTTTCCGAACTAAAAACTCTGTGGTCAATTTTCTCTGATTCCTGAGTTAAAACTTTCCATTAGCAAATCTTTGAAGTAAAACAGCGTCCATATTTAATTTTGAAAATATACAATAACTGTTATCAATGCAAGTATAATCAAGAGGAAGAAACGTGAATTTTTATTCAGCCTGGACTATAACAGCCTAAAAGAAACTGGTGAGTTTCAATCCGTTTAATGCCAGTGATAATTTACCCGTTGAATCTGACCCATCGATTTCGCTATTCTCTTGTCATTGCGTTGACACAGTTTATTTATGTCAAGTCATGAAGATCATGGCAGCGCCTGCAACCGCTATAAGCGTACCGATGACGGTTATGATAGTTATTTTTTCCCTGAATACCCAGAGTGATACCGGGATAAGGAATACCGGCGGCAGGGCCATCAGTGTTGAAGCCACTCCGATGAAGGTATATTTTATGGCTATCATGGACATCCAGATCCCCAGGAATGGTCCGGTGAAAGCTCCTGCCAGTATCACCAGCATAGCCCGTCCGTCCTTCAGTCTGGAGACGGTGTATTTTGCCTTTCCGGTAAACAGCGTAATAATCCATATCAATACTGCCGCGACGGTCACTCGCAGGATGGTTGCGGACAAGCCGGGCAGATCATCAACCAGTCCTTTTCGGGCAAGGATCAGTCCGATTGCCTGCCCCATTGCTCCACCCAGACCGAGCAGGATACCCAGGACGTAGTTGCGCCGGGCAGCGGCCTCCCTGCTGTTGTTCTTACTGAGTACCACAAGAACAATTCCGACAATTGTGACGGCAATGGCAATTATCTTGACAATTGGCAATGTTTCATGTAAAAATACCCAGGCGATGAGGGTGCTGAAAACCGGCACCAGGGACATCATCAGCATAGCAAGATGCGGCCCGATCATCACAAAGGACTGGAACAGGCATGCATCACCCATTACCAGACCGACAGCACCCGAAAGCCCTAACCATAGATATTGCTCCGGGGAGGAATGTATGGGCCATATTTGGCCTTCAATAATAAAATGAGCTATCATCAGGAAGAGTACTGCCGCGACCAGCCGGGTTCGGTTCAGTACACCGGAACCCACCTTTCTGCCACCGATCGTAAATAGGGTTGAAGTGGTTGACCAGCAGATAGCCGTTATGATAGCGGCAATTTCGCCCAGGTAATCAGTCAATCTCGGGTCCTTTCATTCCCAAAAAATGCATCAGGAAGGCATATTCCTGTGCGTACTGGTCAATTATTTCGGAAATTGTGGTGCCCCCGCTATGTCCCGAAGCTTTAAGTACGGTTACCATCACCGGGTTTTTACCGCTACTTGCATACTGCAGTATTGCGGCCATTTTTCGGACATGAAGGGGGTCCACCCGGGCGTCGTTCTCGCTGCCAACAAGCAATATCGCCGGGTATTCCACGCCCTCCTTCACATTATGATAAGGGGAATAATCCAGCAAATACCGGAATTGATCGGGGTCATCCGAGCTGCCATATTCTTCCGCCCAAATATTTGCCAAACCGAATTTATGATAGCGGATCATATCCAGGAGCGGATTAGAACAAAGCACGGCTTTAAAAAGTTCGGGGCGCTGGACGGTAACCGCGCCCACAAGGAGTCCACCGTTACTGCCGCCGCTGATAGCCAGTTTCGCCGGAGATGTATATTTATTAACGATCAGCCATTCGGCGGCCGATATAAAATCGTCAAAGACATTCTGTTTTTTATCCAGTCTCCCGGCATCGTGCCATTCTCTACCGTACTCACCTCCCCCTCGAAGATGTGGAATTGCGAGCATTCCGCCTGACTCCAGCCAGAGCACATTGAAGGTTGAAAATGCAGGCTGCTGAGATATGCGGAAGCCGCCGTAGCCGGTCAGCAGAACAGGATTTTCGCCGTTCCTCTCTAAACCCTTGCGATAGAGCAGGTACATGGACACGAGGGTACCATCCACGGAGGGATACCAGACCAGTTCTGCCTCGTAATCCCCGGTGTTGATCTTAACGGGAAACTCCTTGTAAACGGTCAGTGAGTCAGCCTCCGGATTATAAGTAAAGGTTACCGGCGGATAGGTGAAGGAGGAGAAGTAAACCCAGGTCTTTTCCCGGGACCAGTAACCGCTGACCGATGCAGAACCGAGGGTAGGGAGTTTCATTTCCCGGATGAATTCCCCCTCTAAATTATAGATCATGATTCGGTTATAGGTATTATGACTATAAATTGCATAAATATACCCGCCTACTGCAGATATATATTCTAACTTATCGGTGTCATGCTGGGGTATGAACACTATCCAGTGCTCCCTTTCAGGCCGGGCAAGCGAAGTGATAAACACCATGCTTCGTGGCGCGTCCTCATCGCTGAAGATAAGGATTTTATCATCTAAAGGATAGACACTATAACTGTTCTTGAAACCGGTTACAATTGAAATCAGGGGCGCATCCGGAGATAATTTCCGAATATAAACACTGTTGGTTCCCATCCTCCATTTATATAAGACGATATAGTTGCCATCTTCAGAAACCGAAACGCTGTGGTAGATCTCCTTGATATCGGGATCAAAAAATACCCTGACATCCTTTTCGGCAGGGTCTCCGAGTTTGTGCAGGTAAACAGAGTTCCAGAAATACTCTTCACCTTCCGGGACTTCGCCTTTAAGTGGGTGGCAAGAGTAAAAAAAGCCCGAATGGTCAGGCAGCCAGTCATTGACGTACTGCTTCCATCCACGCAATGTATCGGGGAGTATATTACCGGTACTGACTTCCATGATACTTACCCGGGGATTTTCATCCCCTCCACGTGCTACCCCATAAGTAATATATTCACCATTGCGGGACTGACTAACTCCATGCAGGGTTTCCAGAGAGTCCCATTTATTAGGGTCGATTAAAACCTGAGCATCGGCGCCCTCCCTCTCCCTGGTCATAAAAATCCATTTTTCCTGTTCTTTTTTCTTGCTCCAGTAAAAAATCCGGTCTCCGTTGAGCACCTGATAGGGAACGGTTTCATCGTCATAGCGCCATAGCTGGTCCAGCCGCCTGGCAATCGAGTTCTTCTGCTTGATGCCGGAAAGAAAGGAACGGGCAAATTTTTCCTGCTCTTCGGTCCAAGCTTTCACATCCGGATCGGAGCTATCCTCCAGCCAGCGGTAGTTGTCGGTCAATTCCCGGCTATGAAGCGTCTCGGTTACTGCTTTTATTGCAGTAGGAGGATACTTAAATCCAGGCAGTCCGGCAGCTTTTATATTCATAACCACCCCAGTTAAAAGCAATATTGCAAATGCGTTAATTATTCTCATCTTCTTAAAAGTAAAATTATTTAACAAAAATACTTTCCTGAAATGAAAAGTCAATTTTAAGATTGGGAATTACTGAAAATTCTATGAAATAAAAAATAACGCGGAATTTAGGCGATATACTTTTGCAAGATAAATTAGCGTTGACAATTCCATTGGGGAAAATATATTGAAATTCAAACATTAACCATATATTTATTATAATGTCGAAATTTATAGGCTGTCTATCAATAATATTACTTCTGGTATTTTTTTTATCCTTTATTCCTGCCCGGGCGGATGCTAACTTGAATTGGGTCCGTTTTGACTATGCTTATGACCAGATATACTCCCTGAAAAAGCCCCTGTTCGTTTATTTCTATTCGACGAGTTGTGGATGGTGCCGTAAAATGGAAAAGGATACCTTTAGCGATACACTTTTGAGCGCAGAACTTCAGCAAAAATTTATAGTATCAAGCGTAAACCTGGGCTCTTTCCAGGAGCTTACCTGGCAGGAACAAAGCATTACCGAGCGCGATGTAGCCTCGATGTTCCGGATAGTGGGCGTGCCCTGTGTTGCCTTTCTGGACACCATGGGGCAGTTTATAATCAAGGTACCCGGATATATCCCGCCCAATGATTTCAGGATACTCCTCAAATATGTTGCCGGGGGCTGGTACCAACACCTGAATTTCAATGAATTTCTAAAGACCGAACAGATGCTTGAAGCAGATAATAAAAAGTAGAAAATGAGATTTAAACTTGATTATATATCCTGTTTGGCAGCATTGGCGTTCATACTTATGTTCTGCCCGGTCCATGGACAGATTGTTATCATCAACGAGATCATGTACGATCAGGGCGCCTGGCCCGAATGGGTGGAATTGTATAACTGCAGCTCCGAGGATTCCGCCGGTTCGGAACCCCGGGAGATTGACCTCCAGGGCTGGTCCTTTGCGGATGGCGCAGCATTATCATCACCCTGGATTATCTCTTCTGAATCCCTGATTTTGGGTCCCGGAGAATTCATCATCCTGACCTATGACTCATCAGGATTCGCCGGTAGCTTCTGTGATACATGTTGTCCTATCATAAAACCCATTGGCTGGAATTCATATCAACTGAATAATACCGGTGATATTGTAGCGCTTTTTAATGATTCCGGAATGGTAGAGGACAGCTTCTCCTATTCCGGTGGTTGCGATGATATCTCTCTTGAACGGGTAAAACCCTGGATTTCAGGAGCCGATCCTGACAACTGGGCCTGTTGCGCTGATAATGGTACTCCCTGCCGGGTCAACTCGGTCAGTCCGCTGGCAAGCGACCTGGCTCTGGAAATGATATGGACCGATCCCGAAGATCCCGAACCGGAAAGCGATCTTGTGATCAAAGCCCTTGTCCGAAGCGCAGGTTACAGCACTTCGCCGGCCAGCTCCATTGCTTTTTATGCTGATACTAACCTGAACAGTGAACCGGACCCGCAGGAAATGCTGGGTTCACCGGTAGCTATCGAACCGATCCCTGGCGGGGACAGCACCATGGTGAGCTCTATCCCTGTCCAACTTCCCAACGGGAACTGGACACTAATCGCCCGATTGGCTGATGATGCTCAACTCGCTAATAATGAAGCACGGATGACACTCCGTTTCCTGGACTGCCCACTGATCATCAACGAGATCATGTACGATCCCCCCTTCGGGCCGGAATGGATAGAAATATTGAACCGAAGCGGCATGGATTCCGTGGATCTGGAACCTATAACGGTAAACATCCAGGGCTGGGCCCTGGCTGACGAACCCCGATATTCATCACCCATGTTGATCTCAACAACGCCGCTTTTCATAAGACCGGGGGAATACGCCATCCTGACCTATGATTACGCATCATTCACCGATCATTTCTGCGATTCCTGCTGTGTCATTATCGAATGCGAGGGCTGGGACAATGCCCTCTTCAATAATACCGGTGATATGGTAGCGCTTTTCGACTCATCCGGAGAGGTAGTGGATAGCTTTGAATACCCCGGCAGATGCAACGGGCAATCAAGAGAACGGATAGCCTGCTGGAAGGGAAGCCCTGATACCAGTAATTGGGGATGCGCCCAGGGAATAGCTACCCCTTGCGGATTGAACAGTCTTTCAACAGCCACCCGGGACCTTGACATCATAAACTCATATACCGATCCCGAAAATCCATCTACCCTGGAAGAATTCCGAATCGTCGTCGATATAAAGAACCGGGGATTTCTGAATTCCGAAGAGAATACGGTTCAATTCTACCTGGATAGAGACTGGGATGGCTATTTCGAGCCCAGCGAGCTTATTGGCTCAGTTAACGTTCCTCCTCTAAATTCGGAGGAAGTTCAGGAATTCAGCATAATCCATCAGTACAGTGAGGGTTACTGGAAGATCCTCGCAGCATTGGGACCCGATGAAAGAATATCCAATAATGAAGATACCCTCTTGGTGGTCATCGGCTCACCCGAAAAACAGATCGTGATAAACGAATATATGAACACACCATCCACGGGTAATCCCGAATGGGTGGAGATCTATAACCGTTCGGATACCACCGTGAGTATCAATGGATGGTACCTGGGAGATGGTGAAGATATGCACAGGATCTTCTCTTATGACCTGGCTAAAACCCAATTGTTACCTGGTAATTATATGATAATAACCGGGGATAGCTTGCGGATAAAGGAGCTTTTCCCCTGTTCCTGCAAGGTGATTCAATCGGAAGGCTGGGAAGCCCTGAATAATACTGATGACGTAGTAGTTCTCAGGAATAATTTCGGAATTACTCAGGACAGCCTGGCTTATGACGACGCCTGGACTTCAGCGTGCGATAATTATGATATTTCCATTGAGCGTATCGATCCGGAACGTCCTTCTAATCAGATGGAGAATTGGTGGTGCAGCAAGGTAGGAGCGACGCCCTGTGGGCCCAATTCCGTTTCC